>CAZHHK010000057.1:0-21071 GCA_964531405.1 uncultured Spirochaetales bacterium
TTTTAAAAAATAATATCAAGTAGTTATTGCTTGATTTATTTCATTAAAAGAGGAGTTTACTATGCAAAAAAAATTAAGATGGTTTTTTTTAATTACTACTATTTTAGTAATTACATGTGGGATTATATTTTTTCATGCCAGGGACTAAAAAAAGGGCAAGCATCGAGTGAAAAACAATTATTAGTTTATATGCAGATGGGAGGAACAGAAGGGGATCCTTCAACACTTGCTAGAACGAATGGTGCAAAAGCCGCAGCAGCAGCTTTGAATATTAAATTAATAGAACAGTATTCAGGCTGGCAACCAGAAAAAATGATCGCGCAATTTAAAGAAGCTCTTGCGGCTAACCCTGATGGAATAGTAATAATGGGACATCCAGGTGAAGGTGCTTTTGAGGCTCTTGTCGATCAGGCTGAAAGCAAAGGGATAATAGTTACAAGTGGTAATAATCCTTTGCCAAACTTAGAAAAAAAATACCAAGTAAAAGGATTTGGTTATGCCGGCGCAGAATTATATTCAGGCGGTTATTTAACAGGTGAAGCAATGGTAAAAGCTGGTTTGAAACCCGGAGATAAAGCTCTTGTATATGATATTTGGCATCAAGAAGGAAGAAATTTAAGCCCGCAAGGTATGTTTGACGCTTTAAAAAATGCCGGTTGCAAAGTTGAAAAATTGGATGTATCACAGGAAGTAGACAGTGAAGCATCTAATGCAATCCCTATCCTTACTGCTTATCTGCAGAGAAATCCCGATTTAAAAGCCATTGGTACTCAGCATGGTAATATAACAGCCAATTTTATGAAAGTATTAGAAGCTGCAGGTAAAAAACCGGGAGAGATAATAACAGGTGGTATTGATACATCTCCTGCAACAATTGATGGTGTTGAAAAGGGATATGTCAGCGCTACTTTTGACCAGGTCTTATATTTACAAGTTATTTCCCTGTACTTCAAATTGCCTTGACTAAAAGATATAAAATTCCTGGCCTTCATATTAATACAGGCGTTGGTACAGTTACTCCAGCAAACATAAATGAATTAAAACCATTGATAGAAAAAGGTATACGTTGATAATTTTAATATCTACTAAAATTATCAATTTATGTGTTATAGTTAGTCCTGTTTTTCATAAATACCAACAATATTTTCATCCAGTATATTAATTGAAAAATTAAATGCTGGATGAAAATTTTATTTCAGTTAATACTAGATGAACATCTTTACTTAATCTTTATTTAATAACATGAATTTCGAGTTAAAAATTATTATATTAATAAGTTCGCAGAGAATACAGAGTTTTAATATATTTTTGAAGAAAATAATTATAAAAAGTTCTTTTCTTCGCGCTCTTCCCGATCAAAAATCGTCCCGACTTGTCAGGATGCGGTTAAAAGCACGCAAAATAAATGATTCGAATTTCGGATTAGTATTTAATTATTTAGACAAATTGAATAATTTTATGTATATTTTCAATCAAGCTTATAATTAAATTAATATGGATGTATTTAATGGAATACAAATTACTTTTTGTTGACGATGATAAAATTTCAGCCAATTCATTTAAACATCAAATCAATGGAAAATACGATATTGATATAGCAGAGAATGCTGAAACAGCTATAAAATTTATAAAAGAAAACGAAACTTATCCAGTTATAATTGCCGATATGAACATGCCTGGAATGAACGGAATAGATTTTCTTGAAAAAGTAAAAGAATTATCGCCCCTAAGTACCCGCATAATGCTGACCGGCAACGCTGACCTTGAAGTTGCAATCAATGCAATAAACAAAGGAAACATATTCAGATTTCTCACAAAACCCAGTAGCAAGGAAAATATTCTTAACGTCATAGAGTTGAGTATAAAAAAATTTCAAGAAGAACAAAAACTCAGAAATGAATCTTTAACCGATCCTCTTACCGGAATTTGGAATAGGAGATATTTTGATATACAAATTGAAAGACAAATAAATTCCGCAAAGAAGCATTCATCTTCCTTCGCAATAATTTTTATTGATGTAAATAATTTTAAAACAATCAATGATACCCTCGGCCATGAGGAAGGTGACAGAGTCTTAAAATTTATTGCCGAAGTTTTAAAAGAAACATGTAGAAAAACCGATATTGCAGCAAGATATGGCGGAGACGAATTTATTATATTACTTATGCATCAGGAAAGAAACGGAGCTTTAGGTCTTGTTTTACGAATTAAAAAAATGATTCTTGAAAAAATAAAAAACAAAACTATTTCAACCAAAATAACCATTGCTGCCGGCGTTGCTGTATATCCGGTTGACGGTACAGAAACCAAAGATTTATTAAAAATAGCCGATGAAGAAATGTACAGAGATAAACAAATCGAAAAAAAAATGTAACACTGCTATCGAGCACTCGACATAAACTCCGATCCAATGTACAATTTTTCATTCCCTCTTTTTAATCCCCCAAATTTGACACTCAAATCATATATCTAACAGAACAATGAATTTTTAAGGTTCAAGCTCTAAATTCCTTAAATACAAGTACCGAGTTATGCCCACCAAAACCGAACGACTGGCTTAAAGCTGTCTTTATATCATAATCTTTAGCAATTGTAACAAAATTGAGATCTCTAATCGGATTTTCAAGATTCTTACAAATATGTGTTGTTTTATTCTTAATACTTAACACAGTAACAACAGCTTCGATTGCACCAGAAGCACCCAATGTATGCCCGATCAAAGACTTTGTAGAGTTGACTAAAGGTTTTTCACCAAATAACTCATATATAATAGAAGATTCTATTTCATCATTAAGCTGTGTTCCTGTACCATGAGTATTTATATAATCTATTTCTTCTTTTTTAATCCCTGCATTATCGAGAGCCGTTTTAATCATCTTTTTGATATTATCTCCGTTTTCCTCAATCATCATTATATTGTAACCATCGCAATTTTCTGCATAACCTACTATTTCAGCGACTATTGGAGCATTTCTTTTTTTTGCATGCTCAAGCTCTTCAAGGACAAGCACAGCAGCTCCTCCCTGACTATATAAAAACCCTGTTCTGTCTCTATCAAAAGGACGATTTGCTTTGCTTATATCATCATTACTCCTGGCAAGAGCTTTTATAACATCAAATGCATAATACAATGCACCATATTCATCATACATGTACTCTGTGCCGCCAGACAAAACAAAATCAACCTCATCATTTAAAATCGCTTTATATCCTGCGCCAAGTGCAATTGTACCAGAGGCGCATGCCAGTGATAAAGTTTGATTTGGACCATTAAGTTCAAATTTTATTCCAAGATTAGCAGACGATGCATTGGGCATTATCATTGATACAGCGAATGGATTATATCGTTTAGGATAAAGCATTTTTTCTGAAAATGACTCTAAATCCTTTATAGCATTATTATCAGGATAATCTGTTTTCAACTTTAAAAGTGCATTCTTAAAAATTTCATGTTGTCTGGACAGTATCTGATTTGACATACAATAACCCACGGTAGAAATACCTCCGATACCTGTACCCAGATAAACGCCCGCTCTGGATTTATCCAATGATTTAATATTATAAGTGTTTCGTTTTTTATCTATTAATTCATACTCCAAGCCTGCATCGATTAATGCTTGTACACACGCATCAATAGCCATTATAGTTGCAGGATCAAGCTGCTTTTGCTCAATACGGTTAACACACCTATCAAGAGTAGAAAGATCGGGAAGAGGAGACCATATACCCGAATTATAATTTGAATAATCAAGCCAATTTCTAGGAATTTCACTTACATTAGTTTTACCAGCAAGGCAGCCAGCCCAAAAGTCTTTGGTGTTTAAACTTATCGATGAAATTACACCAACACCCGTAATAACTACTCTTCTAGCCAAACTTTACCTTCAGACTGTTTTTTGTTTTATATATTCAACAGCATCACTTACTGTAACCAATTTTTCTGCATCTTCATCAGGGATTTTACTGTTAAAAGCGTCTTCAAATTCCATCAATAATGTTATTATATCCAAAGACTCGGCTCCAAGGTCAGCAACGATTTTACTTTCCATTGTAATTTTTTCTTCTTCAATATTTAAAACTTCCGCAATTATTTTTTTTACCTTTAAAAATATTTCATTGCTTCTTTCATCCATTTTAAATCCCTTTTATTTATAAAATTTAGCTAAATGAATATATTAATTAATAAAAAATTTTTGAAAACAATTTAATATATAAGCATTAATAAGTCAACAAAAATAATTACATCTTGTTAGTACGCAAAAAAGTTTGATGCTTTTCTATCAAGCGCTTTTTATATTCATTATAATTAAATACAAGATCATCAACGGCTTTTAAGAAATTCCCGGCAACATTTATTATGTTATCCTTATACATAATTTCTGAACCTTTAAAGTAACTAACATTTTTTAAATACTCAAGCCTGAATTTAATATAAAAATATTTTGATTTTAAAAGATCAAAAATTTTTAAGCTATCTATCTTTTTATAAACCCGTATACATAAAACAATATCCACCACATGATTCACTGGAAAGTTATTCGCCATATTTATATTTAACAAAAAATCGATTGTCTCAAAAATCAAATCCAAATTATCCGACGGAGTGGAAGGTTTTATAAAATTAGCTTTTAATTTAAAAAACAGCTTGGGATTTGCTTTTAAAAAAGCCTTATAATCTTCTTCATTTATATAAAATTCAAGTATCAAAAGTATCTGTAGATATTCCAAAATTTCAATCAAAAAATCCTGTATTATATGTATCCATTTTGAGGGAACCTGAGTAATTGAATATTTAAAATTTTCAAATTTTTTACTTGCCTTCCATCTTTGATAAGAATCAAAATCAAATTTTATGTTTAAATTTTTAATGAAAAATTTTAACCAGTCTTTATTTTTTGTTAAAAAAACATTGAGTCTTTCCATCACATCAATTAGGCTATAATACTTAGGAGCATTCTTGAAAATATCCTCAACAGGTATATGCTTATATGACTTGATAAATTGTTCTTTTTCCTTAAAATAATTTTCAATTTTATTAAAATAAAAACTTAACTTTTTTTTCCTTTCCTTATCTTCTTCTTCTTCTTCGCGTATCTTTTTATTATCCGGATCTTCAATATCAGCAATATCGCTTTGCTTATCCATATTTTCATCAACAAATGGTAGGGTCATTTCATCACTTTTTATGTTATTTTCATTATCCATTTTTTATTCCATCACTTTATTAGTTTATTACTTTAAATAAAAATATTATATAAAAATAATCGTAAAAGTCAATAAATAAGCTTATTACTAAATTTATCGATTTAAACCCTTATATTCTTAAAAATTTAATTTTAAATATCTCTCCTTAAAAATTTATAAAATTTTTAAAATTTTACCTAAAAAAAGCATATTATTATTGACAGTTTATATAAAAAGATTTAAATTGCTTAAAGTAAAAATATTCTTTCATAATATCACCCATTTATGAAGTATTAATAAATTTTAGGAGTATTACCAATGGCTGGTGTATTATTAAAAGACGTAACTAAAGTATATCAGGGCGGTTTTACAGCGGTTCACAAGGTAAATTTAGAGGTTCAAGACAAGGAATTCGTTGTATTAGTTGGTCCTTCAGGTTGTGGTAAGTCAACAACCTTAAGGATGATCGCAGGTCTTGAAGACATATCAGAGGGCGAAATTTACATCGACAATAAAATAGTCAATGATGTAAGTCCCAAAAACAGAGATATCGCAATGGTATTTCAAAATTATGCCCTTTATCCGCATATGTCAGTTTATGAAAATCTCGCTTTTGGATTAAAAATCAGGAAAATTCCAAAAGAAGAAATCGAAAAAAGAGTTCAAGAAGCAGCAAAAATCCTCCATATAGAAAATCAATTGCAAAAAAAGCCAAGTATGCTTTCTGGTGGTCAGAAACAAAGAGTTGCGATGGGTAGAGCTATAGTAAGAAAACCAAAAGTATTCCTGTTTGATGAGCCTTTATCAAATCTTGATGCAAAATTAAGATTAACAATGAGAACCGAAATTGCAAGACTTCATACAAAATTGCAGACAACAAGTGTGTATGTAACACATGATCAGGTTGAAGCAATGACTTTAGGTGACAGAATAGTCGTTATGAAAGATGGATATATTCAACAAATAGATACCCCATTAAACATTTATAATAATCCAGTTAATAAATTTGTTGCAGGTTTTATAGGTTCTCCTTCGATGAATTTTTTCCTAACAAGAGTAAAAAAATCAGGCAATGATATTTATATTGAACACGGGGATTTCAAATTAAATCCTACAAAAAAACAGCAGGCTAAGCTAAAAGACTATGTTGATAAAGAAGTAACTTTTGGGTTTAGACCAGATGATTTAATAATAAAGCCAAGTAAAAGTGATGAAAAAATCAAAGCAACAATAGATGTTATTGAACCATTGGGATCAGAAATACACATTTATCTTTCAACAAGTGATGACTCTCAATTGGTTGCATGCGTACCTCCAACAACAGAATATAAAGTTGGAGAACAGATCGAATTAGGACTATTGATGGAAAGATGCCATTTCTTTGAAATAACTGGAAATGAAGATAAAATTGTTTAAATTATTTTTAAATATATAAAAAAAAAGACTGTCTTTAAATGACAGTCTTTTTTTTTATATTTAAAAGTATTTCCCTGACCGTCTTGATAAAAATCATTAATTTAGAATAATTGCTTTTATCCCCATCCTCAAAAAGCTATGTTAGCAAAGTTTTAAATAACAAAAAATATAACTTATATCAATATTTGACACTATATAAATAAATATTATAAATATAAAATATTATTCATACTTTATCTTCTAAAAAGCATAGATATTTTTTGTAAAAAAATATAATGTAATTATATTTTTGGGTGATATTATGGGGACATTGTGCCTGACTTGTTTATAGGCAGGCACTTAAAGTCCTCTATAGTTTAGAGGTTTTATGATAAGTAAATGCAAAATACTGATAATAATTTATCTATTAATTTGTTTCAATTTATTTCCTAATAATAATTTTATTAAAAGACATGGAAATAAACTTGTTGTTAACGGCACGGAAATCAAATTAAGAGGAATTTGTTTTGACAATGATGTGTTCGAAGACCAATGGGAAAATTTTATGGAAGTCCCGATCTATCATAATAGTGAAAAAGATTACAAAAGAATAAAAGAATGGGGAATGAATGTTGTAAGGTTTTATATGAATTACAAATCATTTGAAGATGATTTAAAACCATTCAAATATAAAAAAACTTTTTTTAATTGGATCGATAAAAATATAGCCTGGGCAAAAAAATACGGCATTTATATAATTCTTGACATGCATATCCCACAGGGCGGTACCCAGTATACACTGGAAGGAGCGGATCTATGGAGCAGTAAAAAAAATCAAAAAAGATTTATAGCCTTGTGGAAAGCGATTGCAAAAAGATATAAAGATGAACCAGTTATAGCAGGATATGATCTGTTGAATGAACCGATAGTCCCCAGATCAAGGGATCAATGGAAAAATCTTGCAAATCAAGTTACCAGAGAAATACGCACTGTTGATAAAAATCATTTAATTATAATGGAAAGTATCCTTGGTATAGCAACAGACTGGAGAAGTTTTCACAGAATAGAAAACTTGCTTCTTATTAATGATGATAACGTGCTTTATTCTTTTCATTTTTATCTTCCTCATTCATTTACTCATCAGTTTGCTATTTGGACACAATTTAAAGAAGGCGGCAAATATCCTGATGATAATACTGCTGAAAGCACGGTAAACGGTCTACGTATGAAAAGGAATAAAGAATTCATTCAATACGAATTTAATAAATATATTGAATTCTCATTAAAAAACAATGTCCCTATCTTTTGCGGAGAATTTGGTGTAGATTATCATTGTTTTGAAAATAATAAAGGGGGAATAAACTGGGTAAATGACGTTATGGATATTTTGATAAAAAACGATATTCACTTTACATATCATGCTTATCATGAATCATGGTTTGGAGTATTCCAAAATGATATAGGACTGCCTGATGAAAAACAGGCGGTTAACGAATTGATAGAGTTATTTAAAATAAAATTATTAAAAGGGAATAATTGATATGAAACAAAAAAAATCAGATAAATTTTTTTTGATGTTTATTGCACCGGCATTAATCGTAACCTGTTTTGTTCATGTTATACCAATTTTATCAAGTTTTTACATAAGTATGACAAATTTGAATATGTACAACCTTCAAAAATTTTTTACTGCATCTTTTATAGGATTTGCCAATTATTTTAATGTTTTAACAAAAAACAATAATTTTATAATTTCCTTCAGAAATATAGCTTTTTTCAGTCTGATAGTTATTTCATCAAGCATAATAATCGCTACTCTAGTAAGCCTGTTTTTAAACCAAAAATTCCCGGGCAAAACAATTACAATAGCCATTGTTTTAATCCCCTATTTCACTATGGATTCGGTTGCTTATGGATTATGGTCAAATTATTTTTCAAACGACTATAACATTGGTCCAGTAAACACCTTCCTTTTAAATCTAAATTTGATTAACAAACCGATATTCTGGAAAATAGGCAATGTGGCAATGGTGCCTATTATAATAGCGACAATCTGGAAAAGCTGGCCCCTTTTATGCATAATTCTTTTGGCAGGTTTACAAGGAATCCCTAAAGATCTATATGAAGCCGGTATGATTGATGGTGCTGACGGATTACGCCGTTTTTTTAAAATAACATTGCCTCTATTGATGCCATATATCCAGACGGTCGCTATTCTTTCTCTTATATGGTCTATTCATTCTTACAATAATTTTCTTGTAATGTATGGTGCTTCTATATCCAGTAAAACTATTATTCCTTCTATTGCGATTATGGGAGAGCTTACTGTTGGTTTTAACTATGGCATTGCATCCGCAATGGCTGTAATATTATTAATAATAGTATTAGTTATAACTTTAATAATGATTTTAAGACGAAAGGATGAAAATGCTTTATGACAGAAATATTAAATTTTTCAAAAATCAAATCAATCTTTAAAGGCTATTTCTCCAGACTAATAAATCCAGCAGATATTGTTACAAAAAAAACCATAGATGCAAAAATTAAAATATTCAACAGGAATCTTACCAATATCATTATCGCCTTGTTTATAATATCAATTATTTTATTTCCATACGGTAGTTTTATTATCAATTCACTTTTTAATTTTTCAATTAATCCGCCGATGATTTCATTGATATCGTATATAAGAGTAATAAATAATCCAATGTTTCAAAATTGTTTGATTAATAGTTTGATTGTTTCTGTATGTACTACTCTTATTTCATTGTGCATTGGCATCTTCGCTTCTTACGCACTGTCAAGAATAAGATCCAGATGGAAAAAAACTTATGAGATGTTTCTCTATATTTTGCAGATGTTTCCCGGGGTGGCATTCGTTGTGCCATATTTTATAATTTTTATTTTAATCAAGCGTTATTTTTTTATCCAGATGCAAAATACTTATCATGGGCTAATACTAACTTATACTTCCTTTGCTCTGCCGTTTTCTATACTGATGCTTAAAAATTTTATCAATGCAATACCAAAAGAGCTTGATGAACAGGCACAGATCGATGGATGCAGCAGATTCAATCTTGTTTACAGGGTGATAGTACCACTTGCTTTTCCGGGAATTCTTGCTGTTGCCATTTTTTCATTTATAATATCATGGAATGAAATATTATTCGCTTATACTCTTACAAAAAATGAAACTATGACGGCTTCGATTTATATAATAAAAAAATTGCAATTTTACAGTTATAATGATTGGATGGATTGGAACACAGCCTGTTTACTTGTTACCCTGCCTGTTGTTATAGGATTTGCATTATTGCAAAAAAAAATGATTTCCGGTTTGAGCACAAATTTCATGAAATAAAGGAATTTTAAAAAATGATTAACTCTGATTTTTTATTAAAGTATAATAAATTCATATATTTGATTTTATGGATCGTTTTATTTGTCATTGCAATATTTTTATTCGGGACTGGTATCAATAATGAAGTTTTATCTGTGAACGAAGGCTTTACCTATGCAATAACCAATAACCCTATTAAGGATATTATAAGATTATGTCATTATGATTATAACCCACCGTTATATTTTATTATGATAAAATTATTTTCAATTATTTTTAGTAATTCAATTTTTTCACTAAGGGCTTTTTCTTTAATCGGAGTTATTTCTCTAATGGCTCTTAGCATTGGACCAGTAAAAAGGATATTTGAAGACAACGGATCGATTATATATATGCTTTTTGTAATGATCCTCCCATCATTTTCATTAATAAGCCAGGAAGCATGGATGTTTTCCTGGGCATGCTTTTTCATCACAGCAAGTATTTTATACGGGTATCTTATAATAGCTGAAAACAAGCTACTTGATTGGTTAAAATTTGGATTGGCTATTATGGCTTCATTTTATATTCACTATTACACGATGATTGCAGCATGGGTTTTAATTTTTTTTATTTTTACATATTTATTAATAACGGATAGAAAAAGATTAATAATTTTTTCAATTTTATCCATGATTATGATAATTTCATTTTTGCCATGGATTCCTGCATTAAAATATCAGATTGCACAGGTTATCAAGCGCTATTGGATACCTAAAATTAATTATTTTACCATAATGCAGTCTCTAACGTACCAGTTTAATGGCAAGTTAGGAGGATTTATAAACTATGCGGGATTTGCTTTGTTTATAGCATTGCTATATTATGCTATAAGATTATCGATTTTAGAAAAAAACAAAGAGTCCATACTACTTTATATGTCTTTGATTGTTTACTCTTTAACATTTTTATTCCTATTTATTTTCTCAAAATATATAAAACCGATAATGCATCCCCCTTATATACAATCTATTACTGGAATTCTTCTTATAATAGTAACTTATACTTTAAGTAAATTAAAAAGTATTAAAACCAGTGCTGTTGTCTTCATATTTCTTGCAATAATCACATTGCCTGCAAGCATATCTGTCAGGACTATAAAAACTAACGAACCACTTAATCAGGCTATTATTTATTTAAAGTTAAACATCAAAGAAGATGATGTGATTCTTCATTCGGATGATCAAACAGCCAGTGTATTCTCATATTACTTCCCTAAAAACAGACAGTTTGTTTTCCTGCTTGGTCAATTTAAGGGTTATATGAATTATGAGGCTTATAAAAAAAATCTAACCGTTGGAGATGACGCAAGAAGGTTTTTAAAGTCTTCTAAAAATGTCTGGATAGCCGGAAGGAATAAAAATTTTGTCCCGTTTAATTTTTACAAATCGGTGTTTTATAGTAATAATTATAAATTGGTTGATAATCCCGAGATATTTGATGACCGTAATTCATGGATGACCGTTGAGTTGTTTAAATTTGAAAAAATAATTAATGCAAAATAATATGCTTAAAAACATTCCTTTTATCACTCCTAAATTTAACTAATATCTGGAATTACCATAAGTGCAAAATTATAAAACTATCAAACTCAAAGACAAAAAATGGGATATTTTGTACCTAGCGTTTATTTTTATTCAAATAATACAATTGAGGTATTATCAGCTTATTCGGTTTGTTTGTCCCGTCGTAAAACAGGTCAATTATGGGAATATTAAAATCCTTTTGAATTTTTCTAAAAATTGATGATGTTACAACGCCGGGACAGCAAAAAACCGGATTAATATGGATAATTGCATCAACGAGTTTATGTTTTATATAGTAAAGAGCTCTGCCTAAGTTGATCGAAGTTTCACCGGCAATATAATGCTTGATACCATAATCTATGATTGCCTCATAACATTCATCGATATTTGGCTCAAATGAATCATCAAGCATGCCATTAAAGATACTCTCAAATCTTTTTTCAAAGAAAATAAGCCCTCGCTTATATTTTGTATCAAGATTGTTTTCTCTTACATCTGCATCAATAAAATGCAAAACAGTTTCTGTGAAAGATGGGATTAGTATTTCACAATCCAATTCACCGATTAATGAATATATATCCTGGTTTAAAATTATGTTATATTTTACATAAAGATCACCGAGTATGGCTACTCTTGGTTTGCGTTCATATTTAAAATCAAAATTGTATTCAAATATTTTTCTTATTTCTCTTGCCGCAGACATAAGCGAAATATTTTCGTTTAAATTTTTTTTAATCAATTTAAAAGAATCATCAAATAGTTTTTCTGTTAAACCTAATCTTTTTTCATAAGGCTTAAACCTATAATAAAGCTTGTAAAGTAAGGATCCCAGTATATTAACCTCAAGTAAGTTGACGTTTAATTCTTTCGGCAACTCATCATTACTTCTAAGCGTGTTTGAGTTTGATATTTTCACATCTTTTAACCCTGCTTTTTCACAGGCTAAATCTATTAAGACTGCAAATTGGTTGTAATTACATCCCATACATACGGTAGGCATATAAAGAATTGTTTTTGACGGATCAAGATTTTTGTTTTTTACCGTTTCAATGAATGAACCCATGATTGCAACATTAGGCATACATTCCGTGCCTGTTGCATATTTATATCCTGCATTTATCATTCTTTCGTCTAACGGCATAACCTTTGCTTTATATCCATATGAATTAAAAGCCTCTTTTTGAAGTTCGCTGATAACAGGGCTTAAATAAGGAATATAAACTTCAAGCTCAGGAGTTATTCTGCTGGAGTAAAATTTTTTTGAGATTACTTTATTTTTTTTGGGTTTATTTTTAAAATGATTTATGAATGTTTGGATACCTGCCTCGATACGCGTTTCGTAACCAGTATCGTTTGTGTGTTCATCAAGTTGAATAATTAAATATGGTTTTTCATGCTTGTCAAAAATATCTTTTATATAGCTAATCAAATATGAATCAGGACTGCACCTGAAGCAAGTTAGAAACACAGGATAAATATTGTCATGCTTAACCGCATACTCCGATGCAAGAATAATTTCCTGTCCATAATGCCAGTGCATTCTATCAATAAATCTATTGGCATGATCTTTATCGAAATCTATCATTGATTGATATATAGTTTCAAAGCCAAAAGTTTCAAATTTTTCAGGAATACCCAAATTAATTCTGTTTTCAAATATCGTATAAGGTCTTCCGAGAAATAAAATTAATGGTTTATCCACGTTGTTTTTGATTATCTGCCTGCATTTTTCCTTAAATAAGGTCCTTTTCTCGTTAAATGTATTAAGAGAATCAATAAATTTTTCCTTGATTATTGCTTTTTCTATATTTAAATATTTCTCTAAAGATTCTGCAAGGTCATCCGCTATTATTTCAAATGACCTATTGTTGAATTTTATTAATGGACTAATAATTCTGCCTTTAAAATCAATGGTAGTAAGGTTAGATATTATAACCGGTGCATATTCGGAATAGTAGCAAAAATATGCATCTGTAGATTTGTCATAGTATTTTTCTTCTTCGGCATTTTTATTGATCAAGTTTTGTTCATTTATAATTGCAGGAAAGAAAATATAATCTAATTCTTTTTTGTTTAAAGCTTCCAACATGCCATGAGTTAATATTACAGGAGCACAAAAATCAGAGTTGATTAGCTTTCGCCCATTTTTTATTTCATCGCCTTTTGGCTCTTCTATAACCACATTAAAATAAAGCTTTTCAAAAAAATCTTTGAATAACGGGTAGTATTCGTAGAGATACAAAACTTTGGGTATTCCGATAGTTTTTTTTGAAGATATATTATTATTACTATTAAAAACAGATCTATAAATTTTTGTCAAATTTGATTCTTTTACCGAAGCTTTGACTTTTTTATCGTTATAATCCCTACCGCATTTTAATCCCCAAGCTGTTGTATTCCCATTCACCTCATATACGATTAATCCACATTTATTGATACACAGATTGCATTCTTCTTCACGGATACTGTATTTAAAGCTCATTCCTGTGAATGAAGAGTTGTTGTAATTTTTTTCTTTTAGTAAAACTGCAACTCCTAATGCTCCAGTTAAATGGCAGTATTTGGATACAACAACTGGCTTTTTTAATTCTTCCTCAAAGATGCTTACCAAAGCTTTATTGCGCCCCGTAGCTCCTTGAAAAAAAATTAAATTCCCAAAATCCGATCTACCCGAAACTTTCGATAGATAATTATCGCGAACGCTGTATAATACAGCAGTAATGATTTCTTCTTTTGTAAATCCTTGAGAAAGATATATGTTGAGGTCTCTCTCCATATAAACTGTACATCTGTCAGAAGTCAACGGAGATATCTTGCCTTCCGCAAGACTTGATATATCGTCCAACGATATTCCAAGGCGCATAGCCTGTTCTTCGATAAATGAGCCTGTACCCGCAGCACAGACATAATTCATTGTCGAATAAGCAACTTCCCCATTTTTTAATCTTGTATATTTTGAATCCTGTCCTCCTATCTCGATTATAGTATCAACATCTGGATTAATAAAAAGCGCGCCTTTTGCATGTGCCGTAATCTCATTTATTTCCATATCAGCATTTATTATAGATTTAATGAGCTTTCTACCTGAGCCAGTTGTACCGACACCAAGAATGTTGAATGTTTTACCGCTAAAATATTTTATAGCTTTGTCAAAGATTTTTTTTACTGCATCTAAAGGCAACCCAGCCGTTTTAGTATAAAATCCAGCCAAAACATTACCATTCCTATCCAATAATACCGCTTTTGTACTTGTTGAGCCTATGTCAAGGCCAATGTATATATTACAATCTGATTCATCTGGATTCTTATAATTAGTTATTTCAACACCATCATCGACAAATATTACATCTTCATTAAAATCAGGATAATTTTCTTTTTTAAGTATTAACTTTTCACGAACCGCTTTTTTCTCAGCAATGGATTCGGCTATCATCTCAATATTAAAATTTTTATTGTTAGCCATCAATGCTGCGCCTATTGCATTAAATATAGGGCTGTATTCAATTACATTGATTTTAGAATTTAATAATTTTGATAATTCGCTAACTATTTTTTTATTCTTACTTACTCCACCTGTTAATATTATATTGCCATACAATGTTCTTCCTTTTAATAAATTGGATAAAACACTTAAAGCCATACCCTCACAAAGACCAGCACAAATTGCATCTATAGAATAACCTTTTGCCTGGGAATGAATTATATCGGATTTTGCAAAAACGGCGCATCGTGTTGCAATTGAAGGTGGATTACCATCAAAATTGTATGCAAGCTCACTTAAACTTTCGGGAGTAAGATTCATTCTCTCAGCCTGATGATCTATGAAACTGCCTGTTCCTGAGGCACAAAGCGGATTAACGGAGTGTTCTATATAATTATATTTATCATCAAGGATTGTCAAACTGTATGATTCACAGCCTATGTTTAAAATGTTTCTGCATCCAGTATTTAAAAATTTATTGGCTTCAACTCCAGCGAGAATGCAATCAATTGTTTTCATCATTTTAATATCATAGTTTCCACATATACCAACCATTGATATTGCATCTTTCCCATAAAGATCATAGATCTCTTTTATTATATTAATAAATGTTTGCCTTATATTTCCTTGATGAGTCTGATAAAAATATTTAATAACCTTGTCATTATCTATTAATACAGCACTTATATTTTTTGTGCCAAAATCAAAACCTGCTTTCATAAGACATCCTTTATAAAAATATATAAAATTTTTTTTCATGCGTAAATAAATATTTACTGTGTAATTTCCAACCAAATGTTCAAAGATCGTTTTTTTATCCTCCTAAACGGTTAAAAATATGACAAATTTTTAAGCAGTATGTAATTTTTTTAATGCCAGCAATATCATTTTAAAAATAAACTCATAAAAATTTAAGAATGAAATTTTTATTACAATAATCAAATTTTAATACTTTACTTATTAATCTATCAAGAATATTATAAGTTTATGAAATATATTAAAGCTTTTCTTTTAATAAATATTTTATTAATGACGGGGTGTCTGGATGAAGATAAATTTTTAGAAAAAGTTCAATATAATATTAATCCTAAAATAAAATTTAATTCTAATAAAATCAAACTTTTGTTTAAACATATTGTTAAAAACAATATTGATGTACATAGTGTTATTATTGTAAAAAATGGTTATATAGTAGCAGAAAAATATTTTAAGACTTATAATAAAGACTATAAGCATGAAATATTTTCATGCACAAAAAGTTTTATATCGGCTCTTGTTGGTATAGCAATCGATGAAGGGTATATAAATAATCTTGATCAAAAGGCTATCTATTTTTTCCCTGAATACAAGGGCAAATTGCTGTACTTTGATGAACATAAAAAACAATTGACAATCGGGCAATTGCTTACCATGACGAGTGGTATTGATTGGAGTGAAGGTTATCCATACGGCATGTTTACTTCACCGATGGATACAACTGACACGTTGTCTGATTGGACAAAGATTATTCTTGATAAACCTGTAAAAAATAACAATGAAGAATTTTATTATGAAAGCGGCAATGCCAATCTGATTTCTGCAATAATTAAAAAAAGCACAGGAATATCTATCGAACAATATGCAAATAAAAAACTCTTTGAGCCTCTTGGCATAAATGATTTTGTATGGATGACCGATCCTAAAGGGCTCCACATAGGAGGTTACGGCTTATCTATGAAAAGCCGTGATATGGCAAAATTTGGTCTATTGTATCTTAACAAAGGCAAATGGAACAATAAGCAGATTGTTTCTGAGCAATGGATCAAGGCATCCACCAGCCCTTTGATATCAAAAGAAAAAACAAAAAAAGGAATGTCCTATGGATTTTACTGGTGGATTATTGATGATTTAAAATATAATATTTTTGCTGCTTACGGAGATTACAGTCAATGCATAATGGTTATTCCCAAATTAAACGCAGTAATTGTTTTTACCAGTGGAAATCGTGGAATACCTATACATGATTATTTAAGAGATTATATTATAGATTCTCTTGAATAATAAGTGATTTATACTGCATCAAATAACAAAGTATCCGTCTTTTATGATAGCATGCTCTTTGTTGTTATAATCAAATCCGGATATATTTATATCATCTATATCGATCATAAAATCGGTATGAACCATCGATACATTGCAGCCTGCATTTTTGATTTCTGATTCAGATTTTAACAACCTGCCGTTTGTAAGACATGAAGGATAACCGTTTCCAAGAGCTATATGACAACTCGCATTTTCATCATAGAGTATGCTGTTAAAAATAAGTCCGCTTTTATAAATTGAAGAATTTTTATCCACAAGAGCAATTTCACCCAGATACGCTGAGCCACTGTCTGTATTAATAAACTTTTCAAGAATAGCAACGTCATTTTCTGCATCAAAATTCACTATCTTGCCATTCTTAAATTCAAGGCGGATTCCTTTTATCAAAGTTTCCATTATCTTTACAGGCCTGCCGATTTTTACATATCCAGAAGTTTTATTGTAATCCGGTGTGGTAAACACCTCTTCAGTTGGTATATTGGGAATAAAACTTCTGCCCTCAGGAGTCTTTTTAGGTCCGCCGATCCATTTTGATGTCTTTGTAAGAAAAACAGTAAGATCGGTTTCTTTTGATTTCAATCTTAATTTTTCAAGATTAAGATCGTTTAATTTCCCTGCCCTATCAAGAATATTTTTTTCATGCTCTTCCCATGCATTAATAGGATCATCTGTATTAAGTCTTAAAATATCCTTTAATATTTCCCAGAATTTATTTGTAACATCAATACTTTTTGGCTGATTAAAAACACTGCTTGCCCAGTTATCATTGATTGATGCAATAACACACCATGCAAATTTATGTTTTGAGCATTCTTCAAGATATCTCTTGCGTGCAATACGTTCGGCTTTTGTTATATTGTTTAATAATGTCGGATCAATATCCTTAAATGTATCTAGCTCACCGGTATTGTCTATCCTTATAAACGCCCAGTCATAAGCCATCTGTTCATTAAGCCTCGCCTGATAAAACTGTGGGATAAAATCAAGATTTGATGCATTGGAATAAGTTATGCGATGTTTGGTAAGCTCGTTGGTGCTTATATTTATATTTACGTATTTTGCTCCGTTTTTATAAGCTGCCTCGGCAAGAAGCAGGGCAAAATCGTTGTCAATTACTGATGTTTCAATATTAAGACATTGATCTTTATAGAGATTTACGCCTTTTTTTATTACAATCTCGGCATATTTTTTTAATGATGCAATATCCATATTGACTCCGATTATTATTATAGACTTATTATAAATTTTCTTGATCTGGGTCCATCAAATTCACAAAAATAAACACCCTGCCATGTCCCCAGTACAAGCTTATAATTATCAGCAATAAGATTAGCTGAGTTACCGACGATTGTCGCTTTCAAATGAGCCGGTGAATTGCCTTCAGAGTGCAGGAAATTTAAAGATTCAAAATTAAGTGATTTTAACCCTGTAAGTATATCCCTTTTTACATCAGGATCGGCATTTTCATTTATAGTAATACCTGCCGTTGTGTGTGGAATAAATACTACGAAATTCCCATTTTTAAATTTATTTTTTGATAATTCTTCTTCAATTATATGAGTTATATCGACTATTTCTTCTCGTTTGCTTGTTTTTAATTCTCTGGTTATTATCATAATTATTCACCTTTTAATTTTTCTTTTGGCAAATATGGAAGATTTATTGGATTGTATAATTTAATTCTTGTAAAAATTTCATGAATACTTTTGTAATCTGCAACACATCTTCGACTTGAATCATCCATTTTATTTGTAAGGAATATCTCAATGTCATCAAAATATCCTTCAACCGGATAGGACATATAAAAGTCATATACTTGATTTAAAAATGTCACCCTGCATTCTTTTTTTGGATACTTTTTAAAAAGATTTTCATAATTATTGTAATACACACGCTGTGTAATCTTATCAATTTTATCAAAATAAATCACTCGCTTTTTTTGCAGATACATATATATAACAAATCTGTCTTTATAGCAAAAAACAACGGGTGACATATTAAAGAATGCCGAAATGCATAACAAAATACCGACCCCAAGCATGCCAACAAGTAATCCTGTAGGGATCATGATCAAAATATTTTTACTTATATTATGATAAAGATATGAAAGAAAATCAATCTGTTTTGTAAAATAAGCAGAGATAAAATAAACTACGAAAAAATTAATTATTAATACTGTACCGATTATTAAAACAGTAATTTGCTGACTATAAAAAACAAAAAGAGGTTTCTCTTTTTTCATAATTTAATCCCAAGTATTTCAATTATTCTTTCAAGATCATCAATCGAATAATAATCTACTATGATTTTGCCCTTTTTTGAATTGCCCGCAATAGTAACCTTTGTTTGAAGCCTTCCCTCCATTTTTTTTTCAAGATTTTTTATATCAGCATCCTTCTTCGGATTTAAATTAGACTTTTTCTTCTGGAGAGGCCATTTTTTGCTTAAATTTTCCGCATCCCTGACAGATAGATTATTTTCGATTAAATATGAAGCAAAATTTACATGTTGTTTAGTATCCTCAAGGGACAATATTGCCCTGGCATGACCAGGCGTGATTTTACCATCTATTATCCATTTCCTAATCTGAGCATCGAGATTTAACAGCCTTATTGAATTAGTTATCGTACTTCTGCTTTTGCCCAGCCTTTCGGCTAACTCTTCCTGAGTTACCTGATATGTCTCAATAAGGCTTGAAAAAGCAAGAGCTTCTTCTATTGAATTTAAATTTTCTCTCTGTATATTTTCTACAAGAGATACTTCAAGTTTTTCTTTTTGAGAAATATTCTTGATGATTACTGGTATTTTATCAAGTCCTGCAATCTTTGCCGCTCTATATCTTCTTTCACCAGCTATTATTTCATACAGATCACCATTTTTTATAACCGAGATTGGCTGTAAAAGCCCGAAATTTTTTATCGATTGAGCAAGTTCATTCAACGACTCATCACTGAAATTTTTCCTCGGCTGATTGGGGTTTGGAGTTATTTTACTAAGAGGTAATTCCACAAAACCCGCAACAACCTCTTTAACCTTGTTTTCGCCTTCCTGATTATCCGTATCGTTTTGCACATTCATCTTCAAAAGGGCTTCAAGTCCCATACCAAGCCCTCTATTGGTTTTAGCCATTTATAAACTCCTGTGAAAATTCTTTGTATGCCTTTGCTCCCACGCATTCTGCATCATGCATATAAATAGGTATACCAAAAGACGGAGCTTCGGCAAGTCTGACATTGCGCGGAATCATTGTTGTATAAACCTTTTTACCAAAATAACCAATGACATTTTTTATAACATCATTGGTAAGCTGAGTCCTCTTATCCAGCATGGTAAGAAGGACCCCCTGAATGTTTAAATTCTGATTATAATTCTTTTTAACAAGATTTATTGTATTAACAAGCTGGGTCAATCCTTCAAGTGCAAAGAATTCGGTTTGTATAGGGATCAACACCGAATCCGCCGCAACCAATCCGTTTAATGTCAATATCCCCAATGACGGAGGACAATCTATAATTATATAATCAAAATTATCTTTAATCTTTTGCAGAGCGTTTTTCAAAAAAAATTCGCGTTTTTCATCGTTAACAAGCTCAACCGCGGCACCAGCAAGATTTATATTTGCAGGGATAATCGAACAATTAGCAACACTCGTTTTTAAAATTGTCTTTGCCGGATCTTCACCCATTATTGCATCATAAATCGTGAGCACAGAGTTTTTTGCATCTATACCAAGCCCTGAGCTAGCATTTCCCTGTGGATCAAAATCAACAAGTAAAACTTTTTTACCAAATCCTGCAACACCTGCAGCAAGGTTTATCGATGTGGTAGTTTTACCAACACCACCTTTTTGATTGGCAATAGCAACAGTAAGACAAGCCATAAAAAACTCCAATATTTTTAACTATAAAAACAAAAAGCCAGTTTATCAATTTAACAGAATTTTATAAGAAATTCCAGTAAAAATTCTCTAAATGTCATTTAAAATTGAAAACCGGAATAAATTTTAAGGTTTTAAAGTTGAAAA
>CAZHHK010000058.1:0-20875 GCA_964531405.1 uncultured Spirochaetales bacterium
TATTTTACTTTTTTTTATTTTTTTTACTTTACTTAATTACCATATTCTTTTTAAATTTTTTCTCCATTAGTATAATGCTCAATCTTAAAATTGATTTTTTCTAGATAATAATTATACTCTTCGATTTTTTTTAAAATTTTCTGTCTATGATTTAATAGAATACTTTTTCTTTCATGAATTGTTTTATCTCCTGATAAAAAAAGCTTTATAAATTTTTTAATAACCGTTACCGGCATTCCGGTAACCTTAAGACATTTAATTAATTTTATCCATTCGACATCTTCGTCATTGTAAGTTCTATGCCCGCTTTTATTTCTCTTGATTCGTATTATGAGACCCTCTTTTTCATAGTATCTTAAAGTATATGCAGTTAAACCGGTTTTTTTTGTCATTTCCTGTATCGTGTAATCCATTTTGATTCTCCTGATTATTTTATACAACTTTGAGTATACTCTAAGTCAATAGAAATTTTTTAATTATTTTCAATTTTTTTTATAATTCATTGTTTTTAATAATTAATAATTTTGGAAGACTTTCAAAACTGGGAAAAGTTTTTTATTACGTATTGATCACAATATTAAAATATAAGAATCGGTTTTTTAAAAATTATAATATCATTACGAATATTGAATCAGTATAATCTCGAAGATCATCAGTGATCTAAAGTTTTCTTAAGATTTCTATTGACTTAAAGATGAAAGCAAGGATAAATTTTTTGATAATGATTTGGGACATGATTTATTAAGGTTATACAAGGCAGATATTTTGGGTTCTATCGGAAAACTTGATGTTTATTATGATATAATTTTAAATCTAAAGAAAGATATTTTTAGGAAGACTAAAATATAAAAAAGAGTAAAAAAGTCTTAAAATATAAATTTATATATGCTATATTCATCTTAAAAAAAATTAGGAAACTTACATGAGAAAATCTAATGTAATAATAATTTTACTATTAACTTTATCACTCATTATCAATATCAATGCCGATGATTTATCTAGTACCTATTTTAATAAAGGCTTGTATTATTATAATATTAAAGCTTACAATAAGGCCATTGATTATTTAACTCAAGCTATCAATAACGATCCCAATTATATCCAAGCTTACGGCATGAGAGGAATAATTTATCTTCAGAGGAAAATGTATCAGGAGGCCGTATCCGATTTTACAAAATTAATCGAAGTTAATCCTGATGATCAGGGCTCATATTTTTACAGAGGTCAGGCATATATTAATCTTGAGAAATATAATGAGGCGATCAAAGATGCCACAAAACTAATTGAAATGGATTCGACAAAATTTGAAGGATATATATTGAGAGCTGTCGCATATAAAAATTCTGGGAATTTCGATGATTCTCTAAAAGACATAAATAAGGCTCTCGAATTAAATCCTGGTGACAGTAAAATTATTTTTGAAAGAGCGGGTCTTTTTATAACATTTGAAAAGTATGATGAAGCGTTAAAAGATGTAACATGTTTAATTGCCTCTGACAAAAACAATTATTTGTACTATGGCATGAGAGGACTTATCTATCAAGAAATCGAAGATTATCAAAGCGCTTTAAATGACTTTAATACTGCGATAAAATTAAACGAGGAGGATTATACATCTTTAAGATTGAGAGGTAATACATTTGCCATATTGAACAATAAACAAAAGGCAATATCGGATATCAATAAAGCCATTGCAATTAATCCCAATGATTTTATTAATTACAATATGCTAGCCGATGTCAATATAAGATTTGGCAATTACGATGAAGCCGAAAAATATTTAAAAAAATCTATCGATATGATGCCAAACAGTGATGCTTATTTTAATTTAACTTTTATAAGGATAAAAAAAGGATTACTGGACGAAGCGCTGGAATATTCGGATAAAATATTTGATGAGATAAAAAATTCTTCATTTTCCGGCAAGGAAAAATCAAATGCATATACAATAAAAGCTCAAATTCATTTTTTAAAAAATAATAATGATGAAGCGTTATTAAATTTTCAGGAAGCCTATAAATGTAATAAAGATAATTTATATGCAGTAATTTTAAAAACCATAGTTTCATATAAGATTTCAGAATCAAAACATGAAAAATCAATTAATACTTTGAAAAATATTACCGGAACAACAAATACGGATTTTTGGATTAATTATGTAGCAAAATTTTTTCTAAATGAATTATCCTCTGATGAATTGATTAAAAAAGCAAAGAATTACCAGAATTATCAGACAAAATTATTTGAAGCTTATTTTTATATTGGTTATAAATCATTTATGGACAAGAACAATCAACTGGCTAAAGATTACTTCAAAAAAGCAATTAATATGAAAGTAACTTATCCAATTGAGTACGAAATCGCAAAAAAAGAATATGAGGAATTACTAAAATAATTCCATTTATTATTAATCTATTAATCTTCGTCTTAATAAAATTACTGCAAGAAGACCTGTTATGATTATAAAAATAATTGTGTAGATTAAATCAAAAATCAGATTAATATTAAAACTCTCAATACAGAAAGCCCTTGCTATCCTTACTGTGTGAGTCAGAGGGAAAAGTTCTGCTATCCATCTAAAATTTAACGGTATATTTTCAATCGGGAAAACCGTGCCAGAGAAAAAAAACATAGGCGTTAAAAATCCGGTGAAATAAAAATTAAAATGATTTATATTTGTAACAAAAGCTGTTATTATTAGAGATACCGACGCAAACATTAAGCCGGTGAATAAGCCGCATAACGGCGCTATTAAAGCCCATGGTATTGAAATTAAACCAAAAGGCACTATTACTAGCATTATACAGAATGAAAAAAATAATCCTTTTGTCCCCGAGAAGAGTATCTCCCCGATTACCAGGTCTTTATAGGATAACGGACTTGCAAGCATGCCGTCATAAACTTTTTCATACTCCAGTCTGATAAAAGTACCAAAAGTACATTCATAGCTTGCAGTGTACATTGCCGGCGTTATAAGCAATCCGCTTGCAAGGAATGTTAAATAGCTTACTCCGCCCATGTCTGTTATATATTTAGTCATCCCTATGCCAAAAGCAAATAAAAAGAATAAGGGTTCCATAAAAATCGGAAATCCATTGCTTATTATATTCTGGACATAAACCCTGTAATGCCTGTACCATACACTAAAAATTCTTTTAAATATTGATGGAGGTTTTATTTTATTCATAGAGTTTCCTTCCTGTTACCGTTAA
Source organism: uncultured Spirochaetales bacterium (assembly GCA_964531405.1). Classification (GTDB taxonomy): domain Bacteria; phylum Spirochaetota; class GWE2-31-10; order GWE2-31-10; family JAFGQB01; genus CAZHHK01. The sequence continues at coordinate 3,213 of CAZHHK010000058.1, forward strand.
AAAAAGATCTTCAAGATTTGACTGTCTTAGATAAAAATCACCGGGTTTTGTTTTCTTAGAAATAACTTCAAGATTCCTTATGTCATCAGAATACAAAAAAATTCTGTTTTCAGTCTTATCAATCCTGATATCTCTGCCTATTTTAATTTTTTTCATAATATCTTTATTGAATAATTCAAGGACATACTTTTCTATATTATCTTTGATGAGCTTTGCAGGATTTCCCTCAAGCACTTTCTTACCGTTGTTCATGAGGATCAATCTGTCGCACAACTGAAAAGCCTCTTCCATATAATGTGTAGTTATGATAATCGTAACTCCGTCTTTTTTTAAAATTCTAAGCTTGTCCCAGATACTGTGTCTTACCTGTGGATCAAGACCAGTTGTGGGCTCATCGAGTATCAAAATTTTAGGATTATTAAGCAGTGCCCTTACAATCACAAGCCGTCTTTTCATGCCACCAGACAATTGCCGCACCTTTGCGTTTTTTTTTGCTCCAAGTTCCATGAAATCGAGAAGCTCTTCAATTTTATTTTTTGCTATTCTTTTTTTTATTCCATAAAATTTGGTATAAACAAGAAGATTTTGCATGACGTTTAACTCTTCATCAAGATTATTCTCCTGAGGTACGATACCGGAAATATACTTAATCTCAAGTTCATGACTGCACGGATCGAATCCGAATATATTAATCTTACTGTCCTTTCTATCGTCCCTCATAGCCTTGCCGGTAAGCATTTTCATAGTTGTGGTTTTACCAGCACCATTTGGACCTAATATGCCGAAGCATGTTGATTCATCAATTGAGAAACTTAATCCGCAAACTGCTTTTATATCTTTATAAGTTTTGGATACATTCTCTAAGATTACCGGATTTATTTTAACTTGATTCATGATTTTAAAAAGCCTCATTATAATATTAAAGTGTTTTTATATTATGATGTTTTCGTAGATTTGTCTATAGATTTAAAATTAATAAAAAATTCTAAAATATTCTTGACTTTGAATACAATATTTTTTATGATGGCGCAATTTATTCTAATAGTAACATAAGGAGGTATATTTTATGGAACATAATCTTGATAAACAACTTGAGTTCGATAAAATACACCACAGATTAAAGGCAATACCCGATCAGTTTCCTTTGATTGATTCTGCCAATGGACAATTTTATAGGAACATTTTTCCATATGATGAAATCCCAAAAATTCCTTTTAATGACAGATTCGTGCCTATGAATACTCCAGAAGAAGTATGGATTACTGACACGTCATTCAGGGATGGACAACAGTCAAGACCTCCTTATACCGTCCAGCAGATTGTTGATTTATTTAGGTTTCTACATGAGCTCGGTGGTGAAAACGGAATGATACGACAGACCGAGTTTTTTTTATATAGTAAAAAAGATAAAGAAGCAGTAAGAAAATGCCAGGAGCTTGATTATAAATTTCCTGAAATTACCGGATGGGTAAGAGCAACAAAATCAGATTTTCAGCTTGTAAAGGAAATGGGCTTAAAAGAAACTGGAATTCTTACATCGGTATCAGATTATCATATTTTTAAAAAATTAAATTGGACAAGAAAGAAAGCGCTGGATAATTATCTTGGCATTGTTAAAGATGCACTAGATGCAGGGGTTAGACCACGATGCCATTTTGAAGATATAACAAGAGCCGATTTTTATGGTTTTGTTATTCCGTTTGCTACAGAATTAATGAAATTGAGCAAGGAAGCAAATGTGCCTATTAAAATTAGGGCTTGTGATACACTGGGACTTGGAGTGCCTTACAGAGGTACAGCATTGCCAAGATCGGTACCTGGCATTATATATGCGTTACAGGAATATGCTAGTGTACCTTCGCATTTACTCGAATGGCATGGGCATAATGATTTTTATAAAGCATTAGTTAATGCCTCGGTAGCATGGTTATTTGGATGTTCAGGGGCTAATTGTACTATACTGGGTTTTGGAGAAAGATGTGGCAATACGCCATTAGAAGGAATGGTGATTGAGTACTGCCAGTTATTCGGGTCGGAGAATGGAATGAATCTCAGGGTAATTACAAAAATCAGAAATTATCTTGAAAAGCATGCGGATACGATAATACCTAACAATATGCCGTTCGTCGGCAAGGATTTTAATACGACAAGAGCAGGTATTCATGCCGATGGTCTTATGAAAGATGAAGAAATTTATAATATCTTTGATACAACAAAAATCCTCGACAGAAGACCCGAAGTAGTAATAACAGATAAATCAGGTGCTGCCGGGATTTGTGCATGGATAAATGTTTATTTTAATCTTGATAAGGAAAACGAAATTAAAAAAGATAATCCTGCAATAAAGGAAATCAATGATTGGATCATTAAAGAATACGATGAAGGTAGAATTACCGGAATTTCCGAAGAAGAATTGATAATGCTTGTAAAGAAATATCTTCCAAAAGTATACAATGATATGGTTGTATCTAAAACATTACTGGAAATAAAAACAAAAGATTGATTCTTTAGTAATTGTTTATCTCTACCTGCTAAAGCATTAAAGTTTATCTTTAATAAAAATAAATAAGACTGACTCGATAAGGGTCAGTTTTTTATTTTATATATAATTTTTTATTTATAAAACCGAAATAAATACCGAAATTTATAATAAGCACAAAGAGAATACGGATGTTCTCTTAAAAATTAACGAATCAAGGAGGATTCTATATGATTATTAATCATAATTTAAGTGCTATTTTCACAAACCATCGGGTTAAGTTCAATGACAACAACCTGTCTAAAAATCTGGAAAAGGTAAGCTCTGGTTTAAGGATAAACAGAGCTGGCGATGATGCTTCAGGTCTTGCTGTTTCTGAAAAGATGAGAAGTCAGATCAGAGGTTTATCGAGAGCCGAAAAGAATGCTGAGGACGGTATCTCCTTTATCCAGACCGCTGAAGGTTACCTTCAAGAATCTCAGGACATCATTCAGAGAATAAGAGAATTAGCTATTCAGGCTTCCAACGGTATCTATTCTTCTGAAGATAGAATGATGATCCAGGTAGAAGTAAGCCAGCTGGTTGATGAAATTGACAGGATTGCATCTCATGCGCAGTTTAATGGGATGAATATTTTAACCGGAAGATTCTCAAGAGAAACCGGTTTAAACAATCCGACGGCAAGTATGTGGTTCCATATTGGTGCCAATATGGACCAAAGAGAAAGGGTTTATATCGGTACGATGTCCACTCAAGGTCTGGGTTTAAAAAATCCTACAGGTCTACCTCATTCTGCTACATTTATTTCGTTATCCACACCTGAAGCAGCTAATGCTTCATTGGGTTCGCTTGACAAAGCTATCAGGATAATAAACAAGCAGAGGGCTGATTTAGGAGCTTATCAAAACAGACTTGAGCATGCTATTAGGGGATTATTAAGCGGAGTTGAAAACATGCAGTCGGCAGAATCTTTAATAAGGGATGCCAACATGGCTAATGAAATGGTTGACTACACCAAAAATCAAATTCTTTTACAGGCTTCTACTGCTATGCTTGCTCAGGCTAATGCAAAACCGCAGACAATTTTACAGTTATTAAGAGGCTAACGATTAAGTCATTTAAATAAAAGGGGTTTTAAATAACCCCTTTTATTATTTATACATATATTTAAATATAAATTTTATAATTTATGATTTTAATTTCATTTTTGTAAAAAATTGCTTATACTTAATCATTGCAATAAATAATTAATTATAGAAAATATTTTAACTTATGGAAAATTTTAACAGTTACAATATAGATACAATCATTAAACCCGACATAATAATTGATTATTTGCATTATGAAAATCCGAAACTCCCGGTATATGTAATATATGTAAGACCTCAGACTAATTTGGTATCGTTTGAGAATGCCATTTTAAAAGGAGTACAATCATATGCAGACATTATTTATCTTGCCAATATAAATGGGAAAATATTTATAAATAATGCGCTTATTCTGGATCATTATTCATGTGAATATAAATTCTCGATATTTGCTAAGCAAGAAATAGCCAAATATCCAGAAATGATTAATAAATTTGAAGAATATTTTAAAGTAAAATTCGATGATGCCAAAATTGTTGGTTCGTTTGATGCAATGTTGCTTTTGGGATATGATCCGCAGAGTTTATTTGAACTTTATGTAGAAAAATGGGATTTTTTAAAATTCTATGGACAGACTATAAAAAAGATAGATGAGTTTTACATAGTAAATTATGATATGCCTGCAATCATTCAAAACTATGATGCTAAAACAAATATTTTTGTTACAGCGATCAGTCTTAAAGATGAAAATATTACTTTTAAAGAATTAAACGAATCGATCATTTCCGAAATAAAAAACAGTAAAAATATTGATCCTTGTGAAAAAATTTTATGTGATTCTTATGAGAGAGCAAAAAGAACGTTTCATTTGTCAAGAAATCATATTAAGGCAATGTTTGATATGTCGGATTTTATTTTTAGAAACGACGGCAAACAAATATTACTTGATGAAACCCCTTTAGGGAAAATATTAATTGAAAAAAACATATTAAGCTTAAAAGATTTAGTCAGATTAAAATCCTATCCGATAGTTTATGTTAATCAGGGCAAGCATAAAAAACTTATAAATATAGTTGAAGAAGGTAAAAATAAAAATATAGATGAGACAATTGAATTTTTTAAATCAATAAAAAATTTTATCATTGTCGAGTGATTAATATTTAAATGTATTTTTACGGACGGTGATAAATCAAATATGGTTTTTTCGTATTGGGATATTCAACTATATTATTACAGCTTTTTATAAATATCTTATTGCTGGTCGTTTTAATTATGTATTCAGGCGATATCGGTACTTTGCCTCCTTCAGCTAGATCGATAATATAAGTCGGTACAGCGATGCCTCCGGTATTTTCTCTAAGCTTCTTGATTATTCTTACTCCGTCATCTATCGAGGCTCTAAAATGGTTGGTACCAGAAATCAAATCGCATTGAAAAAGATAATAAGGGAAAATTCTTGATCTTTGTAATTTGTGATTAAGATTTTTTAAACTTTCATAATCATCATTAATGTCTTTTAGTAATACCGATTGGTTTGCTAAAACAGCTCCGGAGTCTAACAATCTGTCTATCGCCTCTTCGGTTGTCCGTGTTATTTCATTGCAGTGATTAAAATGGGTCATAATCCAGATAGGTTTATATTTTGAAATAATTTTTATTAATTTTTTATTTATCCTTTGAGGAAGAAAGGTAAGGATGCGGGTGCCTATCCTTAATGATTCGATATGTTTTACGGAAAAAATTTTTTTTAAAATTTTATCAATTAATTCCTCCGAGAGTAATAACGGCTCACCGCCAGATATTATCACCTCTCTAATGTTTTTATTTTTTTTTAAATAATCTATTATTGCTTCCAGCTTTTTATCATTGATTAGAGTACTTTCATTCCATATCCTTTTACGGGTACAATACCTGCAATAGCCGGCACAGACATTTGTTGAAATAACAATAATCCTGTCCGAAAATCTTTTAATAACATTATTAACAGGTGATTTTCCTTTTTCGTCAAACGGATCAATTTTAAGCTCATCGATCTGAATTAACTCCTTTGATGACGGGATTATCTGAGTGGCAATAGGATCTTTTGTTGACTCTGGATTAATAAGACAGGCTGTATAGGGTGTGATGCTAAATTTTAAGTTAGCTGCTATTTTATCAATGCCATCAATCTTTAATTTTGGGAATTTATCTCTTATTTCATAAATATTATTTATCCTATTTGCAAGATGCCACTTGTAACTAGACCATAAGCTTTCATTTATGCCTCTGTATAATCTTTTTTTGTTGTAATCAAAATATTTTGAATCAATTTGCATCATTAGTAATAATCCAGCAGGTTGTTGTCAATTAAAATCAATGCCCGTTATCTGGCATTCAATATTATCATATTTTACTTTCATATCATCAATGGCTACAATCTTTGTCGATTCACTCTGATAGCCAATCATTTCCCCATCTTTACTAAAATCAGCTTTAAGTCTTCCGACAATATTGTTATTATTTATAAATAAAAATGAAAGCAAAATTTTTTTAACTATAATCGTACCATTGTTTTTAATTTTTACTTCAAAAAATATTTTATTGTTTTCTTTTTTCAATTTTTTATAATCAATTGATATATATTTATCTATATAATTGATTTTTTCTTTAACTTTTAAAACTCCCTTTAATGCTTCATCGTTGTAATTATTAAAGGATAAAGCTTCTTTGTAATAATTCAGCGCTTCGATATAATTTTTTTCATCATAATATTTTGATGCCAGATTCATTAGTTCCTTCTGCTTTTTTTGTCTCCCAAAATCAGCTTTAATCCGCCAATTGTTATTTTCTTTAACAAGCTGATAAGTTACTATTTTTTTTATATAAGAATTATTAATCATTCTCTCGTTATCAAAAAATATTTTTTTTACTTCCTTTTCCTTTAAATTATTTTTAGATAACTCAGGTATTAAATTATACAAATAAAGTATATCGATCTGGTTAATTTCAGTTTTTATATTTACAGACAATCCGGTTAATGATAACCGGCTATCTATTATTTTGTATTTAATTTTTGATTTTATCAGTCTCCCCAGTGCCGATGCTTCTTCATCCCTGATAAAATCTTCTATGTCAATCGATTGTCTGTCATTCTGGCTTAACAGATTATAAGCTACTTTCAAATTACCGCTTTTTAGATAATCAAGATAATCGCAAAGGGTTTTTTCATAATCGTTTTTTATGCAAGAAAAGAGAAGAAAAAATATAACGATTGAAAATAAATAGTATTTTGTATTTTTCATAATATCTTAGCTCGAAATTCTAATTGGGAACAAAATACTATTAATATTAAAAAGAGACAAGATTTTAAAATTCAAATTTTAAATCTACACCAGCGCATAATTCTCTAGCGCCTAAATCAGCAATTAAAAACTCAATACCTTTTATACCGATTTCCATTTCAACCGGACCAAGATACAATCCGATGCCTAAAGAAAGCGAAAAATTATTCGCCTGAGTATTGTAGCTTATTGCTCCCCTTATCGGCATTGCAAACCATTGATAGCCGGGTTTAAATTCGATGCCTGTGGCGATATTCAATGAAGGATATCCTTTATTTAGCATTCTGTTTAAATCAGACAGGGAAATATCCGAAGACCACGTGAAAAGTTCATTCTTAAAAGGAGTAAAAGCAACACCAACCCTTAATGCTGTATTGGGCATCCACCATTGTGTTGAGCCATCAGAATAATTATCAATCTCACTAATTTCTCCTATTAATTTATTGATAAATGTGTCTTTAAAATTTCCAATCGAATCCATCTCGAGATTTAAAGAATAATCTACATCGATGAGTGCTGTCTGAGGGAAAACAATAAATCCTAAGTCAGTCGTAGCAAAACCAACTCGTACATATTTATTAAACTGCATGATGAATCCAAAATCAAAACCTATTCCAAATGCAGCACTGCCGCCATATTTTATAAAACCGCTGAGATAGTCATAACTTTGAGGGAAACAGCTTAATATGCCTACAAACATCCCGTTAGAGCCGGCATACATCTTGCCTTTTACTCTCATAATATAATTATCAATTACGCCATTGGAATTTACTTCACCTTTAGTTAAATTTAATTTTGCATCTGTTTTGACAAAAAGCGTTGGGAAGTACCAGTGAATACCCATACCGACAAAAATTTTTTCCACGGATGGCATGTATTTTTCTAAAAATTTAGCTCTGGTACTTATCATTGTATTTAGATCAAAATACTCAAGCAAAGTAAAATTTGTTGAATGATTTATCGGATTTGTAAGATCAAGTTCTTTTGCTATGTCCGAAAAAATTTCTTTATCCATAGTTAATGATAAATCTGTTTTTGGCAGAAGATAAACACCTATGCCAAAATCATTAACTTTTGAATAAGTCATAAAATTTAGTGCACTTAAATTAACACCAAAATCCGTACCAGTTTCTGGCATGTATAATAAAATTTTATCCAATATACCTGTTGATGACAGATTAGTCCCTTTTTCCGTTATTTGAAGTATCTTTAAAATATTATCACTTGTAATCGAATTGCTGTAAAATCTTATTCCATAAGAGCCGAGTACATTAATGCCAAATCTGGCATTAGTCATAAAAAGACCGGCTGGATTGTAAAGCATCGCTTCAAAACCATCGCTTACGGAAGTATAAGCACCATTCCAGCTTATGGATTCTGCAGTAGTAATGAAGCTAATTGAATGAATATTGCTTAAATTTAATAAAAGTATAATTAAAATTATAGTTTTTTTCATAATAATTGTATCGGCATCTTATAGATTAATAGTTGAGTCTCCGCTTATATTTATTCTAATTCTTATTTTATTTTCTGTTGATATTAAAATAGTGTTAGCGGTTACCGGGAAATTTACAGAATAATCCATTTTTAAATTTGTATAATCCATTAAATCACCCATAAAAGTAAAATTGCTTTTTGTTTGTGTAGATGATATTACATATTTATAGCCGTTTATGGTTGAGAGATTGCCTGAATAAAATACAGTATTAAAAGTATTAGGAACAGGAGGGACATCTGCTGTAAAAGTCATATCCAGTCCCATATCAAAAGGAAGTCCGCTGTCAAAAATTAATTCAAAAGTAAAATTTTCTATACTTACCAATGGTAGATCGCTAATAGGTACCTCAATATCTGTTTCATTTATAAATGATCCTGTATTGATAATTTTACCAACGATACCAAAATCATCACCAAGAGATAATGATGCTTCAATTTTTAAATCAAAAGTCCCTCCAATTGTATATCTTGGCGTATTCGAATTAAGTGTAACATTATAACCAAGGATATCAATTGTGCTGTCTCCTCCAAAATTAATGTAATATTCATTGCTATTGGTAAGACTGTAATAAAGATAATTGCCGGATTTGATAGCGGGACTGATGTTATAAGTTATGTTTTCAATGGTGATCTGTGATGGCATTGTAATATCCGATGCTTCAAGAGCATATTCAGTTGTGCCGTCAAGTAGACTTATCTTTAATTTTATGCTTGCATTTTCCGAATAAAATCCGGTCAAATTAAAATCATTAACCGCATCACCATTAAAATCTATTGTAGAAACAATCGGCAGCGATAGAGCTCCAACCGGCAATGTGATAGCTGACCCTGTATTTTGAGGCCATTCGGATAGTACTGTCGGTGTGGTTATGTTGTTAATATTTATGGCGGTATCCTTCATATAATCCTTTAAATGGATGGTTTTATCAACTACCGGTAATCTAATAGACAAATCCCATTCAGGATCGATTTTTTCAGTATTATTTGCCGCATCAATCCATCCCGTTAAAGAACATGCAGTCAGCATCGATATGAAATAAATCAGCAATATTATGATATTAAGGCTTTTTATTTTGATCATAATTCACCTACTTTGCTGATCCCCTATTAGGGATAATCTAGTATACTGTTGGGTATGAATATGAAGTTTAATACTTTTTTTAATAGTCATTTATAATTTTAATACTTTTATGATTAAAAATCAAAAAAATATATTTATTTTAACAATAAAAGATTAATTTCTTAAATAAGGCAAAACTCAAAGCTAATGCAAGGAATTTCTGATCAAATTCCAATATACAATTGTAAATAAATATGATAATAATACCATGAAAAATTTTAATCTAAATAATCTTTTTTGAGAGGTTTTATAATGAAATTCGGAAATTTTGATGATACTAACAAAGAGTATGTAATAAACACTCCTAAAACTCCTTACCCATGGATCAATTATCTCGGGAATCAGGACTTTTTTACATTGATTTCGAATACAGGCGGAGGTTATTCCTTTTATAAGGATGCGTTGTTAAGAAGATTGACAAGATACAGGTATAATAATGTACCAATAGATAACGGAGGCAAATATTTTTATATAAAAGACGGAGATACTGTCTGGAATCCGGGATGGAAACCGTCTAAAACCGAGCTTGATAAATTTGAATGCAGGCATGGACTGGGATATTCAAAAATAAAGGGTGAAAAAAACGGTATCGAAGCTGATGTTTTATATTTTGTGCCTCAGAATTACAATGGTGAAGTACAAAATATAAAAATAACTAACAAAACTTCCAAGTCAAAGACCGTTAAATTATTCTCATACGTAGAGTGGTGTCTGTGGAATGCTCATGATGACAATACGAATTTCCAGAGGAATTTTAGTACTGGAGAGGTGGAAATCGATGGATCAACGATCTATCATAAAACCGAATATAGAGAAAGAAGAAATCATTACGCTTTTTATACTGTGAATGCAAAAATCAATGGTTTCGATACAGACAGGGAGAGCTTCATCGGCTTATACAACGGTTATAACGAGCCGGATGTCGTTATGCAGGGTAAATCCAAAAATTCAGTTGCTGACGGCTGGTCGCCGATTGCTTCCCAGTATATCGAAGTAGAATTAAAACCTAATGAATCTAAAAATTATATTTTTATCCTTGGCTATGTTGAGAATAAGGATGATGAAAAATGGGAAGCCCATAAGGTAATAAACAAAAAAAACGCTAAAGCGATGATAGAAAAATACAATACAGTTGAAAAAGTCGAAGCTGGTTTAAAAGAATTAAAGGATTACTGGAACAATCTTTTATCAAAAATTGTTCTTGAAAGTAAAGACGAAAAATTAAACAGAATGGTAAACATCTGGAATCAATACCAGTGTATGATGACTTTTAATATTGGAAGAAGCACGTCATATTTTGAATCTGGAATCGGCAGAGGCTTGGGTTTCAGAGATACAAATCAGGACTTATTAGGGTTTGTTCATCAGGTGCCCGAAAGAGCAAGACAGAGGATACTCGATGTTGCTGCTACACAACTTGAAGACGGAGGCGCTTATCACCAGTATCAACCTTTAACCAAAAAAGGCAATAATGCAATAGGCAGTAACTTCAATGATGATCCGCTATGGCTTATCTATTCTACAAGTGCTTATATAAAAGAAACGGGCGATTGGGAAATATTGAATGAAAAAGTTGATTTTGAGAATGATCCAAAGAAAGCGGATACAATGCTTGAACATTTAAGAAGATCATTTAATCATGTTACCAATAATCTAGGTCCCCATGGGCTACCTTTAATCGGTAGGGCTGATTGGAATGACTGTCTAAATCTAAACTGCTTTTCAAATAATCCCGATGATTCATTTCAGACATGTACAAACAAGGAAGGTAAGGTCGCAGAATCAGTTTTTATTGCCGGCATGTTTGTACTTATTGGCAGGGATTATGCAACTATCTGTGAAAGAATGAACAAAAAAGATGAAGCAACAAGAGCAAGGAAAGAAATTGAAAAAATGGAAAAAACAATCCTTGAGCATGGCTGGGATGGTGAGTGGTATATCAGGGCTTATGATGATTTTGGCAAGAAAGTAGGTAGCAAAGAATGTGAAGAAGGTAAAATTTTTATTGAATCTCAAGGTTTTTGCAGTATGGCAGGCATTGGACTTGATAAAGGTTATCCAAAGAAAGCTCTTGATTCTGTAAAAAAATATCTTGATACAAAGTATGGCATTGTGCTTTTAAATCCAGCTTATACAAAATATTACATACATCTTGGAGAAGTTTCAAGTTATCCAGAAGGATACAAAGAAAATGCCGGCATATTTTGTCACAATAATCCTTGGATTATGATTGGTGAAACTGTAATCGGCAGGGGTGACGAGGCGTTTGAGTACTACAAAAAGATAGCTCCGGCTTATATCGAAGATATAAGCGATATTCATAAAACCGAACCTTACGTTTATTCTCAGATGGTTGCAGGAAAGGATGCAAAACGGCATGGCGAAGCGAAAAACTCTTGGTTAACCGGTACTGCAGCATGGAATTTCATAGCAATCACGCAGAATATTCTGGGTATTCAGCCTGATTACGATGGCTTAAAAATCGATCCATGCATTCCTAAAGCATGGGACGGATATTCGGTTATCCGACAGTTTAGGAAGGATAAATACAAAATTACAATTAAAAACCCTAATCATGTTTCCAAAGGCGTTAAAAGTATGACAGTGGATGGTAAAAAGATCGACTCAAATATAATTCCTGTAGCCAATGACGGCAGGGAGCATGTTGTTGAAGTAATTATGGGTTAAAAAATAAAAATACAGGGTATCACCCCTAAATGTTTATATAGTTGAGGAGAATTAAAATTGAATTACGGGTATTTTGATGATAAAAATAAAGAATATGTAATTACTAATCCTAAAACACCGGTTAAATGGATTAATTATATCGGTACATTAAAATTCGGTGGGTTTATAGATCAGACGGGTGGCGCGCTATTATGCAAGGGAGATCCTGCATTAAATCGTATAACGAAGTATATTCCGCAACTTCCAAATGCGGATTTTAAAGGGGAGAGCTTATATATAAGATTTAAAGAAAATAATACGTATAAGATATTTTCTCCTTTTTTTACTCCGACTCTTGATAAATATGATCTTTATGAATGTCATGTTGGCTTACAGTATTCAAAATATATTACAGAATTTTATGGGATACGTTCTGAGATTACAATATTTGTACCTGTAGGCGGTCAATGTGAAATACGTGATATTACGGTAATCAACAAATCAGGGAAAACCCTTGATATTGACCTTATACCTGTCGTTGAATATTCCCATTTTGATGCTTTAAAACAATTTACAAATGCCGACTGGGTCCCTCAGACGATGCAGAGCAGGATTTATAACGATAAAAATGGTATGAAAATTTTAACGCAGTATGCATTCTTAAATAAAGATTTATTTACAAATTATTTTACATCAAATTATCCTGTTTCAAGCTTTGAATCAGACAGAAGAAAATTTTTAGGAGAAAATGAGTATTCAACATGGCAAAAACCATTAAGTCTGTTAAATGAAGAATTGTCAAATTATGAGGCAAACAGAGGAGATAATGTTGGTGCTTTGATGCATCACCTCGGATTAATGAAAAATGGTGAATCAAAGAGGATCATTGTACAGCTTGGCCAGATAGAAACAATCAAAAAGGACTATAACTATATAGAAAAATATAGAAACGAAAAAGAAGTCCAAAAAGCTTTTGAAGAAATAAAAGTTTTTTGGGATGATTATTTAAGTAAACAGGTTGTGAATACTCCGAGCGAAAGTCTAAACACGATGATAAACATTCACAATGCAAGACAGTGTTATATAACTAAAAACTGGTCTAGAGATCTATCTTTATATCAGCTTGGTTTTGGCGGTAGAGGCATAGGGTTTAGAGATAGTTCTCAAGATGTACTGGGGATTATGCATGCTAAGCCTGAAGAGGCAAGGGAGTTGATTGAAAAACTCCTGCAGGTGCAGAGAAGGGACGGATCGGCTATGCATCAGTTTTATGCATCAACAATGGAAGCAACCGAAGGCGATTCAAGAGAATATCATGACAGACCAAAGTATTACGGAGACGATCATCTCTGGATAATTCTTGCTGTAAGCGCATATTTAAAAGAAACCGGTGATATAGATTTTTTAAAAAGAGAATTACCATTTTACGATAAGGATCATCATAGCAAGCAGCCTCTTGAGTCAGGGACAGTGCTTGAACATTTAAAACGTGCGATAGAATTTACTCACAGGAATAAAGGGCAGCATGATCTGCCACTTTTAGGTTTTGCAGATTGGAATGATACGGTTAATTTAAAAAAAGGTGCAGAATCTTTATTCATAGCAAATCAGTACGGTTATGCCTTAAAAGAGATGATGGATATACTGGAATTTGTAAACGATAAGCAGACTGCCGAGAAGTATAAAATGTATTATGATGAAATGAAAACTGCTGTCAACAAACATGCATGGGATGGCGAGTGGTATGTTAGATATTTTGATTATGATGGTACTCCGTTGGGATCAAAATCGAATACTCACGGTAAAATTTATATTAATTCTCAATCATGGGCTGTAATAAGCGGATTCGCACCTGATGATAAGGCTTTAAAATGCCTTGAATCGTTGAATAAATATTTAAATACAAGTAAAGGTATGAAACTTAGTTATCCAGGATTTAATGGCTATGATAAGGATAAGGGCGGTATTACTACATATCCTCCGGGAGCAAAGGAAAACGGCGGTATCTTCCTTCACACTAATCCATGGGTAATGATAGCCGAGACAATTGTAGGCAATGGGGACAGAGCTTTCCAGTATTATATACAGATTAACCCTGCAAGCAAGAATGAAATAATAGATGAGTATGAAATCGAGCCTTACTGCTATGCTCAAAATATTCTTGGCGATGAACATCCTCAGTTTGGGTTAGCGAGAAACAGCTGGTTGTCAGGTACATCAAGCTGGACTTATCAAGCTGCAACAAAGTATATACTTGGTATCCAGCCAATGCTAAACGGTTTAAAAATTGATCCGTGTATTCCAAAAGACTGGAAGGGTTTCAGTGTTACAAGGGTTTTTAGAGGTGCAAAATATGAAATCACAGTAGAAAATCCAAATAGAGTTTCAAAAGGTGTTGTAAAAGTCCTTGTTGATGACAAAGAAATTCAGGGTAATATTGTACCGGTGTTTAATGATAGAAAAACTCATACTGTTAAAGTAACGATGGGTTAGTTGTATTTAATGTTTATTAAAGTATAATAAATATTTTTTTTAAGCGATAGATTTTTATTTTTTAAACGATTATAATAGTAAAATTAATTAAATAATTAAAAAATATATTGGGTAAAGAGGTAAAATCATGAAAAGAACATTATTTTTATTAATTTTATTTTTTATTTTTATTTCATCTCTATTGATTAGTGCGTATGATTATCCTTCACCCAGGAAAAAATGGGAATTTTTATCTATAGAAGATAAAGAAAAATATATTAAGACATATAATCAATTTGAAAATAATGATGAATTTATTACATTTAAAGAAGAGTTTTTAAACGTGATAAGGCAAAAATCTAAAGTAAGTTTATTAACCATTAACGGTAAAACAGGCAGAATCAAATCGGATATTGAATTAATTGATGAAAATAAAAAAGAAGATGAGGGGATATTGGCAGTATACAAAATAGGTGATTATGTATTTAAATTTTTACCTAAGATTATACGGGTGTATAATGTAAGAAACTCTTCTTTTATAAGTTCAATTAATTATGAGAATTCTATTATATCTTATGATTTTTTAGAGAAAAAAAAGATTATAATACTAAACAAAGAGTCGACTTCAAAAAAGAAAAGAATTCTATCTCTTTATAATGTAGATTCAGGAAGAGAAATATTTTCTATCGAATACTTATATAAAGAATATGATAATGATTTTTTATATAATGATTATTATATTTTATTTGAAGAACACAATACGATCGGTATCTATGAAAATGGCAAGGATTCTAACTTATATAGCCTGCTTGACGGCTCAAAATTATTATCAATAAAAAATGCTTTAGAAGGCGATTATTTTCAATTTTTTGATTCAAAAATTCCTGAAGAAAAATATCTGGTATCGGTAGATCCGTATATAATATGGCTTATTAATATAAAAACAGGTACAGTTAAAGCAGAAGTAAAATTTAAAAAAAGCGGAATATCGGATATAGGGCTTACATTAAATGAGATAGACGGGCTTGTTTATATAACTTATCAGGATGAGGCTGTACTTAAATCAAATGGTATTGCATGTATAGATATTAAAGGACAAAATTTGGTCTGGAGTAAAGTATTACAAACAGCTCATTTATTAGATATAATAAATTCAGGGAATGATATTATAACTTTTGATAATGCTTATCTGTATCGACTGGATAAGAAAACAGGAAATGAAGTATGGAAAACACCTCTTAATGATCCCAAGAATATAAGAAGAGAAAGAGGAGGAATTTTAGTTGGACTAGGAATGGGTAAAACCTCGAATCTGGCTAAAGAATTAGGATTTTCTGGATTCGCACTTATTAAAGAGGAAACCGGAGAAGTAATCTGGTCATTTAATGCTCCAAAAAACAATATTATTTCTGATATAGCTTATAACAGCAGTAATGGGAATATCTATTTTTGTGCAGATAAAACTTTTTATATATTAAATACGGAAGATGGTAAAGTTATAACTAATAAAAAGCTTAATTTAAAAGAAAGTATTATATCTACTATTTATCTTAAAGATAAAAACCGTATGCTTTTATTTTCCAATAATTATGTATCCCTTTATGATATAAATAACGATAAAATAAATTATTCGATTAATATAAATGAAGAATCATTTAACTATTTTATGTTTGAGGCAAAAATCATAGGTAATTATCTTGTTTATACCGGTATAACACCTGCATTTAGAGGTCGTTCTATTATAAGAGGTGCATGCATAAGAACTCTTGTTGATATAGGTAAAGGTGAAGTTATCTGGCAGCATAAAATCGGTGAAAATTATTATGAATATAATAACGGGCTTGTATATTATTTAAGATACGGGACAGAGGCTGTTAGTAAAGTAACTTCGCTCTTTTTCCCGAGAAAAGATTTATTTGAAGACAATATGTTTATAATCCATGAAACTTCTGATTCGCTTTTTGATAGATTTAACAGGATTGTTTGCTATGAAATGTTTCCTGAAAATAATAAGCCTACTAAAGAAGAAATTCACAAAATGAAAACTGTTTTTGGTGTAAATGAATATGCATTAAGCAACGGTTATATAAAAAGAGAGTTGGCTGGTTATAATAGATTATGGGAAAATGAATAAATGGTTAGATTGTAAAAATAAAAGATGGAATTAAAAGAGTAAAAGATAAAATTATTACATGAAAAAAATTAAATTCTACGAAGTTTTTGCGAGAAATATTTTATCCCTTTCGCCGAGTAGTTAAACTTACATAGCTACTCGGCGTTTGGTCCATTCAGTTGCTTAAAAGTAATTACAGAGTTTCACTCTTTAGCAAAGCAAAGAATTTATATATTATCATTAATCTGGTATTCTTTTTTATCCATAGCATTGATGTATCTTAAAATACATTTTAAAAAATTTTCACATTCATTACAGTATTTGTCATTTATATTAAAATCAACCTCTTTGCAGATAGTTGTTGAACTTTTTATTTTAATAGATTTCAATATGGTATTTTTATCGTTGTCATCAAGCTCATCTTTGTTATTGATTTTATTTATGATTGCGAGGATTTCCTTCTTGTTGTTATCCATAATTTCAGGAATTTGAGTTTCTTTTTCATCTGTTTTTTCTGTTGTATTATGGGAATCATTGTTTTTATTTTTCTTAAATATATTGGGTTTGATAAGTAAATATAACAAACCGGAAGAAAATAACACAGGGATGAGATAGTAAAGTATGCTTATAATTCTATTATCATTAAACCCACTAAATATAAAGTTTATTAAAAGCATTGATGGTAATAAAAATATTATATTAAAAATTCCAGTAAAAAGAAGGACAAATAAGATTATAAAGCCAAACGGGTAAATTCTGTCATAATATTCTTTGCCTTTGTTAGGCAGTAAGTGTCTTACTATCCAGCCCCCGTCAAGAGGAGGGAAAGGGAAGAGATTAAAAAACATTAATAATCATTACTGTCCGAAAGTTTGCCATAAATAAGCCTCTTTTTCCAAATTATTTT
>CAZHHK010000059.1:0-20583 GCA_964531405.1 uncultured Spirochaetales bacterium
AATTATGTCATTATTTTGATATAATTTTTCTGATATTATTTTATCTAAAATTTTATAAAAATTATATATTTTTCAATTTTTATTTAAGTAATTGACTCATTAATGATATTATATTAAACTGATATCATATGGAGGACGTCTTATTTTGCAAATTAATCTGTTAAAGAAAAGTTTTTTAAGCTTAAAAGATTTCTCAGCCGATGAATTAAACTATTTAATCGATTTAGCCATTAAATTAAAAGATGAAAAAAAGAACAATATATATAAATATCGATTAAAAAATAAAAATATAGCAATGATATTTGAAAAAACTTCAACAAGAACAAGATGTGCAACAGCTGTAGCATGTTTTGATGAAGGTGCCCACGCTGAATTTCTTGGTAAAAATGAAATTCAGCTTGGAAAAAAAGAATCTGTTGCTGATACCGCAAGAGTGCTTGGCAGAATGTTTGATGCAATAATTTTTAGAGGTTATAATCAGGAAACAGTCAAAAAATTATCAATTTATTCTAAAATACCTGTCATAAATGGCTTAACTGATACGGAACATCCAACACAGATTCTGGCAGATTTTATGACTATAAAAGAATATTTTGGCAAATTACAAGGTATAAAATTGGCATTCTTAGGTGATGGGAATAATAACGTTGCTAATAGCTTAATAACTGGAGCTTCAAAAATAGGGTTATCAATATCAATTGCTTCACCAAAATATTTAAAACCAGATAAAAAATTAATCGATGATTTATTAAAAGAAAACCCATCTTTTGCAAACAATATACAACTAACCGATGATCCATATATAGCTGTAAAAGATGCTGATGTTATTTATACAGACGTATGGCTAAGCATGGGTGAAGAAAAGAAAAAAAATGCCAAAAAGAAACTTAAAGATTTAAAAAAATATAAAGTTGATACTAAAATAATGGAAGCCACTGGTAAAGCTAACTCCATATTCCTTCATTGCCTCCCAGCATCACATGAATATGAAAAACACAATCTGGAAGTAACAGAAGAAGTTTTTGAATCAAAACAATCTTTTGTTTTTGATCAAGCAGAAAACAGAATGCATACTATTAAGGCAATATTAATTTCTTTAATAGGGGATAATAATGAAAACACTTAATATTTACAATTTATTTCCTAAATTGTACAAAAATATCATAGAATGGGAAAAATATATAGAAAAAATAAAAAATATGGGATTTAATTCAATATTTATAAATCCTATTCATAAAACTGGCTTTTCTGGAAGTATTTATGCGGTAAAAGATTATTATCAGTATAATGAAGACTTTTTCCTAAATGATAAACCCCCTGAAGAGCAATTGAAAGCTTTTTTGGATACATGTAAAAAAAACAATCTTATAGTAATAATGGACCTTGTTATAAATCATTCTTCAATTGATTGCTCATTAATTGAAACTCACAAAAACTGGTACCATGTTACCGAAACCGGCGAATTGGAAAGACCTGGTGCATGGGAAAACGGGAAAAGGGTTATCTGGGGCGATCTTGCCACTTTTAACATTGAAAACAGCCCGGATAAAGAAAATTTATGGAATTATTTTTTAAATCTTTGCAGACATTATTTAAAAATGGGCTTTAACGGTTTCAGATGTGATGCTGCATACCAGATCAACTCTGAATTCTGGCTATTTTTAATATCAAATTTGAAAAAAGAATTCGGTGAAATTTATTTCCTGGCTGAAACACTCGGTTGCACTCCTGTACAAATTCAAGCTTTGTCAAATTGTGGATTTGATTATATATTCAATTCTTCAAAATGGTGGAATTTTAATGACCCATGGTGCCTCGAACAATCCGAATTAACCAGAAATATTGCGCCATCGATTTCATTTCCTGAAACCCATGATACTCAAAGATTAATGTTTGAATCAATGAATAATGAAGTAATCTTTTTACAGAGGCTTTATTTTGAAGCTATTTTTTCTAAAGGATTTATGATAACAACCGGTCTCGAATACGGATTTACCAAAAAAATTGACACCGTAAAAACAACATGGAGAGATTGGGAGAATACTGGACTAGATTACACGAAAAACATAAGACGTATTATCGATATTAAAATGGCTTTAAAGCCATTGCATGAAGAAAGCCCTATTGCTGTTATTGATCAGTCAAACTGGATGAATATATTTTGTTTTATTAAAACATGGGATAATGTAAAAGTTTTAGTCATAATGAATAAAGATATCAACAGATCACACAACTTATTTTTAAATAATTTAAATAATCTTTTAGGATCTGATAAAATTAAAGATTATTCCCCTGAGAATAAACTCACCGGCTATATTAAAGAGTTAAACATACAATTAAAACCCGGCGAATTAAAAATATTTGCCAGTGAAAATCATTATAACTCATAATATCATTTAATATTTATATATTTATTAAACAAAGTTATACTATTTAAAAGTATTACATTTTCCTGCTTTCTTGCAGTTTGACTAACTTACTAAAAATCCATAAATCACAAGATTATTAAAGGGTAAAACTCAGACTAATAGGGATATTTTAAAAGCTCTGTCCCCGTTTTTATATTATTTTAATTAATCTAATTGATTTTTTAAAAATTCCGATATTTTAATATACTTATTTACTCAAGGAGTCAACCTTATGATGAGATCACTATGGACTGCAGCCAGTGGAATGAACGGCCAGCAATTTAATATTGATACAATCGCACATAATCTATCCAATGTAAATACAACAGGATATAAAAGAACAAGAGCTGATTTTGAAGATCTTTTATATCAAAATCTAAGAATGGCAGGTACACCATCAACATCGATAAGCAATTATCCTACAGGAATTCATGTCGGACTGGGTGTTAAAACAGCCGCTACTCAAAAACTTTTTGAGCAAGGGTCATTACAGAATACAAATAATTTAAAAGACCTTGCCATAGAAGGAGAAGGTTTTTTTAAAGTCATACTTTATGATGGAACAGAAGCATACACAAGAGACGGATCATGGAAAATAGATTCATCACGACAGATGGTTAACAGCAATGGATACAGGATGGAGCCACCAATTATATTCCCCGAAGGTTTTCTAGAAAATTCAATAGCTATAAGTAAAGATGGGATCGTAACGTGTAAAACAGGAGCTAGCGATGAAATTATTGATGTTGGACAAATCGAAATTTATAGATTCGTTAACCCTGCAGGTTTAACCAGCATAGGTGGCAATTTATATAAAAGATCCGAAGCTAGCGGAGATGAGATCGCTGGAAGGCCCGCATTCGAAGGCATGGGAATGCTTCATCAGGGCTTCATTGAAATGAGTAATGTTAAAGTTGTCGAAGAAATGGTAAATATGATAGTTGCGCAGAGAGCCTATGATTTAAATTCAAAATCTATTCAGACTTCTGACTCCATGCTTGCAACAGCAGTTAACTTGAAGAGATAATAAATGATAAAAAAATATTTTCTTATTATATTATTTTTATCATTTTCATTATTTACTATTAGCCCTGAAATTATTAATTTAAAAGAAAAATATTTTACTGACAGCCTCATAATTAATCTGTCGGATATAATTAAAAAAAGTGATTCGGATAGTTTTAATGATTTTAAAATCAAATTAAAAAAACTTCCATGCAGAATTTATTCATCCGAAATAACTAAAATGCTGTTTGACAACGGAAATTATAATTTTACCATAATTGGTGATAATGTTTTAATATACCCAATCAAAATTGAAGAAGAAAGCAGGCAGACAAATAATATTCAATATGAAACAATAAATCCCATAAATTTTCTGGAAAATTATATCAAAACTTTTTTTAATATTAAAAACTCTTACATTAAAATAGACGTAATCAAGAATCCGCCTCAAATCGATCTTTTAAATTTAAAAAATGATTTCGAATGGCAAATAGATGAGATAAAAAATGGATTGAAGGATTTAGCAAATAACAAAATTTTTAAAATTATAATCAATGATAAAGTATACAGTACAGAATTAAAAATATCTATTTATGCTGGCGTATATATTGCAAATCAAAGCATTATGAAGAATGAATTCTTAAATATTTCAGACTTCACAGTTAAAAATACAGATATAACAGCTTTTAAAGATTTTGATAATTTGATCTTTGATATATCAAAATTTAAAAATTCACAATTTATCAAAGATATAAATGCAGGAGAAGCCTTACGAACAAATCATCTTAAAATAATTCCACTCGTAAAAAAGGGGGAAAACATAAATTACATTTTTTCAAGAGATAACATTGAGATTATTACAAACTGTATATTACTTCAGGATGGCTTTGAGAATCAAAAGGTAAAATTAAAATTACCAAATGGCAATGAACGTTTTGGAATAATCAAAAAATACAAAGGGAAAATATATGTTGAATCATTATAAATTACATATAATACTATTTTTTATATTTATCTCATTAAATTTGTTTTCTAAAAGCCCGGTTAGAATAAAAGATATAGCCATTATAGATGGAATCAGAAATAATCAGCTGACAGGCTTTGGACTAGTCACAGGTCTCCAGGGAAAAGGAGACACAAAAACATTCAAACTTACTCAAAAAATGTTAAATAATCTGGCATTAAATCACGGTTTTGATATAAAGGAAATAGATATCAACAGTAAAAATGTAGCCACAGTACTAGTCACATGTAATCTAAATGGTTTCTCCAGAGAAGGTGATTTTGTCGATGTAACGGTTAGCTCTATAGGAGATGCAAAATCTCTTGAAGGTGGGATTTTAATGCAAACTGCATTAAAGGCGGCTGATGGAAATATTTATGCCGTTGCTCAAGGCAGATTGATTGCTGGCACAAAAGAGCAAAATGCTCAAAATACCGCA
Organism: uncultured Spirochaetales bacterium; assembly: GCA_964531405.1. Lineage (GTDB taxonomy): Bacteria > Spirochaetota > GWE2-31-10 > GWE2-31-10 > JAFGQB01 > CAZHHK01. The sequence goes on from CAZHHK010000059.1 coordinate 4,856, forward strand.
AGTATCCCAAACGGTGCTATAATTGAAAAAAGTATAATTAGCAATTTTATAAAAGATAATAAAATAAATATAATCTTAAAATATCCTGATTTTGTTACTGCAAATCAGGTTAAAGAACAAATTTTATCTATCAATTCCGAATTACAAATAAAGGCAATTGATGCAGGCTTGATAGAAGTAACCCTGGGAGAAGAAGAATTAAAAAATCCAGTTGATTTCATAGCAAAAATTGAAGTTTTAACAGTAACCCCTGATCAATCAGCATCAGTGGTAATCGATAAAAAAACAGGAGTAATTGTATTCGGCGAAGATATAATAATACAACCATGTTCGGTATCTACAACTTTTACTCAGGTAAAAATCGGTGAACAAAAGAAAAATCCAAATATTGAATTAAAATCTCAAACAGTAGGAGATTTAGTTAAATTATTAAATGAATCAGGCTTAAAAAGTGATGAAATAATAACAATAATTGAAGCTATTCATAAGATAGGCGCAATTAATGCAAAAATTATTTTATTATGAAATCCTGGCGATGGACATTAACTCAATCAATACAGATTGAAAATGTTTCTCACAAGGTGTGTAAAGTTTGAATTTTTTTAGGAGATTTTATGATAGGATCAATAAACAAATATGATACTATTGACAAATATAACAAATTAGAAGCTAATATGATGAAAATCAATAAAAATATGTCAAATAAAAATACGAGTTTTCAATCTATGCTGGATGATAAAAATAATATCTTTGATAAAACCGGGAAAATAGATCAAAAAAAACTAAATAAAAATCAAAAAAAATTATTTGATTCCTGTATTGAAATCGAAAGTTTTTTCTGGAAACAACTTTTAAATGAAATGAAAAAAACAATTAATAAATATAAATTATTAGACGGTGGACAAGCAGAAGAAATATTTACAGATATGCTCTATGATGAATATTCAAAAATGATGGCTAAAAATTCAAATACAAATATTGCCGTTGATATGTTTAAGCAGTTATATAAGAATATATAAAAATCGCCACGAATAAAATAATAATACATAAATTATATATATAAAAGTTATATCCTATTATTTTTTCTCCATGTTGACTTATTTTACTTGTTGTATATTTATTTTTATAGATCATAATTATTTTAATTAATAATTTCTTAATATTTGTTTTATCATTAATTAATTCTAAAAAGATAAAAAAATAATTTATAGACATTAATATAATATTATTTTTATTAAGGTAATCTAAATTATCAATTATAATAGATTTATTTTTATGAAAAATATTATATGTGAAAAATAAAGTCGATGCAATTAATCCGGCTCTCTTAGCCCCGTTGATTAACCCCTCATGAGTTATCTTAATAAAACCTAAGCCTATGAGGATTTTACCCTCATTAAATAAAATATTAATAAGAAAAATAAATCCCGAAAGAATAAATATTCTTAATAATATCCTTAATGAAAATTTACTATAAAACAAAAAAAAGACAAATTCTGCCAGTAACAAAACTATATAATTTATACTTTTATAGATCATTAAAAGTAATAAAAGATGCAATAAAGAAATCAATAAAAATAATACTAGGTGTTTGCTTGTCTCTTTTTTATTTAATTTTTCCATTTTAATTTTATTTAAAAAATCTAAAAAAACACACCATTAAGAATAAAAAAGCCTCCATTTTTGGAGGCTTTTTTTATCAATAATTTTAATTATTTATTCTCTTCCTTTACCTGAGTCGTGGTATTCTCTGTATTTTCAACTCTAGTTTCATCAACAGGCGGACTTATTGCTTCTTCTGTCTTTACTTCTTCTTTAACTTCTTTCTTTTCAACTTCATCCTGCTTTTTTATATCTTCTTTTTTAATTTTCTTTTTTTTCTTTTTAACTTGAGCATCTTCACTTATTAACTCCAAAAAAGCAAGCTCTGCACCATCACCTTTTCTTCGATTAGCCTTAATTATTCTTGTATAGCCACCGTTTCGTGTTGCATATCTGGGAGCTATATCATCAAATAATTTTTTTAACAAATCTTTATTCGAAACCATTTTTGCTGCTATTCTAATATTGTGAAGAGTCTTCACCTTTGCTCTTGTTATAAGTTTTTCTACTATCCTTCTGATTTCTTTTGCTTTTGGTACCGTTGTCTTGATTCTATTATTTTTTAATAAAGCAAAAATCATATTTCTATATAATGCTTTTCTTTCAGAATTTGTTCTATTTAATTGATTGAATGACTTCAAATGCCTCATTTATTTTTAACCTCTCTTTATTATTCTTTGTTAAATATTTTTTCTACTACATCTTTCATACCAAAAGAAAGCTTTTGCTTCATTAACTTTTCTTTTATCTCGATTAATGATTTCTTTCCAAAATGCCTAATCTTAGATATTTCATCTTCGGTTTTACATACCAGATCTGCTATAGTCCTGATATTTGAGCTTCTAAGACAATTACTTGCTCTTACGGATAATTCCAACTCATCTACTGGAGTTTCAAGCAAAGCTTTTAATTCCTCATCTTCTTTACTTTCTTCAACTTCATCTTCTTCATCTTCTTCTTCAAAATTTATGAATGTCTGAAAATGTTCTTTTAATATCTTTGCTGATCCTGCAATAGCATCTTCAGGTTTCATAGTACCATTTGTCCAAACTTCCAGAATCAATTTGTCATAATCTGATCTTTGTCCCACTCTTGTATTTTCAACTTCATATTTTACCTTTTCGATCGGACTAAAATTTGCATCAATAGGAATCGCATTTACCGTTTCAATATATTCCATTTGCCTTTCTGACTCTATATATCCTCTTCCCAAATCTATCTGAATTTCTACTTCTATATTTGCCTTTGGACTTAACGTCATAATTACCAGATCTTTATTATATACCTCAACAGTATCATCTACTACAAGATCACCAGCAGTAATTATATTTTCGCCTTTTCTCTCAAGCCTTATTGTTTTTGACTCAATATCATCAAGTAATTTTATTTTAACATTCTTTAAATTCTTAATTATCTCAAAAGTTTCTTCTTTTACTTCCGGAATAGCCTCAAAAGGCGAAGTTAAGACCTTTACCTGACCATTATTATTATAGGTTTGCACTCTTATAGCTGTAATAGCATAACCTGGCATTGATGATAATAAAACACGTCTTATAGTATTTCCGATAGTAAAACCAAATCCTTTCTCAAAGGGATAAACGGAGAATTTACCATAATTTGGTGTTAATTCATCTTTTTCATAAATTATATTTTTTGGTTTTTTAAAACCTTTTAATAATATTCTTTGATTCACTAATTATACCCCTTTATTTTTTATTTAGAATATAATTCTACAACAATCTGTTCATTTATTTCGCCCGGATGCTTAATATCGCTTCTTCTCGGTAATTGCTTAACTACACCTTTAACTTCATCAGGATTAACTTCAAGCCATGCTGGTACTCCATCTGTGCTAACTCTTTTTAAAGCCTCTAATATTTCAATCATTTTCCTGCTTCTTTCTCTAACAGTAATGACATCTCCCGCTTTAACATTATATGATGGAATATCAACTTTTCTGCCATTGACTTCAATATGGCCATGCTTAACAAGCTGTCTTGCTTGTTTTCTTGATGAAGCAAAATGAAGCTGATAAACAACATTATCAATTCTAGTTTCAAGTAAAATCAATAAATTTTCACCGGTGATACCTTTTTTTCTGGAAGCTATTTCAAAATATCTCTTAAACTGTCTTTCCAGTAAACCATAAATTTGTCTAATTTTCTGCTTTTCTTTTAACTGCCCTGCATAATTTGATGCTTTTTTTAATCTTCCACTTGGAGCTCTTCCCGGTTGACCTTTTCTTTTCATGCTGTCTCTTTTATCAATTGGGCATTTTTCTGACAAGCATCTATTACCTTTAAGCATTAATTTTTGTTTTTGTGATCTGCAAAGTCTGCAATTTGCCTGAATATATCTACCCATATAATATTATACTCTCCTTCTTTTTTTAGGTCTGCAACCATTATGCGGTATCGGAGTTACATCCTTTATTAGTAAAACTTTTAAACCTACATTACTTATTGCTCTAACTGCAGACTCTCTTCCTATTCCAGGACCCTTTACAAAAACTTCAACTTCTTTTAATCCATAACTGTCCATTGCTTTTTTTGTTGCTGTTTCTGCAACCATTTGTGCTGCAAAAGGAGTTGATTTTTTTGCTCCTCTAAAACCTTGTAATGATCCTGAAGATGACCATGCTAACACATTACCTTTTAAATCAGTAACACTGATAATAGTATTATTGAAGGATGCCTGTATATATACCCTTCCTACACCTATTATTTTTTTTTCTTTCTTTTTAGTAGTACTCAATTTTATCTCCTGATAAATCCTGAATAATTTAATTATTTAGTAACCTTTTTCTTTCCTGCTACCGTTTTCTTCTTGCCTTTTCTCGTTCTAGCATTTGTACGTGATCTCTGCCCTCTAACAGGTAATCCCTTCCTGTGTCTTAATCCTCTGTATGATCCGATATCCATTAATCGTTTTATATTCATCTGGACGATACCTCTTAATCGTCCTTCGACAACATAATCATTTTCAATAACTTTTCTTAAATTATTGATTTCAGTTTCAGTTAAATCATTAATTCTAGTACCTAACTTCACCTGAGCTTTTTCACATATTACTTTTGCTAAAGATCTACCAATGCCATATATGTAGCTTATTGCTATCTCAACTGGTTTATTAGGCAAATCAACTCCCGAAATACGAGCCATTTATATTATTCTCCTTAGTTTTATTTTTGTCTTTGTTTATGTCTCGGGTTTTCACAAATAACCCTTACAACACCTTTTCTTTTAATAATCCTACATTTATTACAAATAGGTTTAACACTTGCCCTAACCTTCATTTTATTTCTCCATTAAAAATTTCTTGATCTAATCTTGCCTTTTTTAGTCAAACCATCATAATGATGCATTTTTAAATGACTTTCAATTTGACTCATCGTATCAAGATCTACGCCTACTATAATTATCAATGAAGTACCGCCCAATAGATATGCAAAACTAGCAGGGAAATCCGGTATTAAATTAATAATCATAGAAGGAATTACAGCAATAATAGCTAAAAATATTGAACCCGGCAAAACTATTCTATTTAACACCTTCATCAAATATTCCTGTACCTTATTTATAGGCACGCCAGGTATTGATCCACCATTTTCTCTAATATTTTTTGCCAATTCAACTGGATTTAAAGTAACCTGTGTATAGAAATATGCAAAAAATATAATCAATAATGAATATATCAATAAATAAGGCCAATGATCCGGTCTAACAATTTCATTTATCCATTGGAGCCATTGCACTTTATAAAAAATTTGTGCTAAAGGCTGTAATGCCTGTAAAAATGCACTGGCAAAAATAATTGGAATAACCCCAGACGGATTTATTTTTAAAGGAAGATAAGTATTCGGTATTCCATACATTTTCCTTCCAATTACTCTTTTTGCATAATTAACAGGTATTTTTCTTTGCCCCTGTTGCTCATAAATAACCAAAGATATAATAAATATATACATTATCAATATAAATAAAACAATGGGAACATCCAGATTTCCGGTTTGCACCTTATCAAACAACTCTTTAAATGCAGATGGTACTCTTGCCACAATACCAGCAAAAATTATTAAAGATATTCCATTGCCTATGCCTCTATCAGTTATTCTTTCTCCTAACCACATAAGAATCATCGTACCAGTAGTTGTTATAATTATAGTTGAAATATAAAAAAATATTATAGGTTCTATTGTAATAACATTAACATCTCTTAATCTATTAATAAAATTAATGGTCATAAAACTCTGTAAAAAACAAACGAGGACAGTCCCCATTCTAGTATACTGTGATATTTTACGCCGCCCACCTTCTTCCTCTTGAATACGCTTAAAAAAAGGAAATATTAATACTAGTAAATTCATTATAATAGAAGTCGTAATATAAGGCATAATCCCCAAAGCAAATATAGACATATTCTTGAAAGCGCCACCAGCAAAAAAATCAAAATACTCTTCTAATGGATTACTGCCTCCCTGTTTCTGGCTTTCAACATAATTTTTTAATGCCGTAAAATCTATTCCAGGAACAGGTATCTGCGCGCCAATTCTATAAATTATTAATATGGCAATTGTAAATATTATCTTATTTCTTAATTCCTTAATTTTAAATATATTAACTAAACTATTGGACATAATAAATCCTAAATTATTTTTTTATACAATTACTACAGCTTTTCCACCAGCTGATTCAATCTTTTTCTTGGCACTTTCAGAAAATTTATCAGCATGTATTTCAATCTTTTTCTTTAACTCTCCGTTGCCAAGTATCTTTACTTTTTGATCAACCTTTTTAATAAAATCCATTTTAACAAAATCTTCTTTTTTTAAAACCGCACCATCTTCAAATTTATTCAAAAGAACAACATTAATTTCTGCATATTCTTTAGTAAATATTTTATTATTGAATCCTCTTTTCGGAATTCTTCTGTGCAATGGAGTTTGTCCACCTTCAAAACCCAGTCGGATTTTAGCTCCTTTTCTAGCTTTTTGCCCCTTGTTGCCTTTTGTTGCCGTTTTGCCCATACCAGAGCCAGGACCTCTGCCAACTCTTTTTCTCTTTTTTACCGAACCTACTGGAGGTTTTAAATTTTCCATATCTTAATTCCCTCTTAAATCCTAATTAAATAATTTTTACTAAATGTTTTACTTTAAAAATCATCCCTCTAACGCTTGGTGTATCATTTATTTCTTTTATCTGATACATTCTTCTCAACCCAAGAGCTTTAACAGTACCTATTTGATCATCCTTGTATCCAAAAGGCGATTTAATTAACTGTATTTTAATTTTATTCCCTGCTTTTGCCATACAATGTATTCCTTTTTTAAAACAAATCTATCATCTTTTTACCACGTCGACTAGCCACTTCTTTAATATCCCTTAAGGACATTAATCCATTTAATGCAGCCTTTGCAACATTTAACTGATTCTTTGAGCCAAGTATTTTAGTTAAACAATCCTTAACGCCAACTACCTCCATTATTGCTCTTACGGCACCTCCTGCAATAACACCGGTACCAGGAGCCGCCGGTCTCATAACAACCTTTGAACTCTTATATTTGCCAATAATTTCATGAGGCAATGTTTTGTGCTTTGTTAATTTAATCTTATCCATATATTTAACAGCTTGCTGAGTTGCTTTTGATATTGCATCAGAAACTTCATTAGCTTTACCATAACCCAGACCTGCCTTACCATTACCATCGCCTACAGCAACTAAAGCTGAAAAACTAAATCTTCTACCACCTTTAACAACTTTAGCAACCCTGCTGATTTTTACGATTTTTTCAATAAAATTTTGTAAATTCTCTGATTCAATAAATTCTTTAACATCACTCATTATTATTTACCTTTATTAAAATTTTAATCCAGCTTTTCTTGCACCATCTGCAAGAGACTTTATTTTACCAGTATATAAGAAACCATTTCTATCAAAAACAACGTTACTTATATTCATTTTAATTAATTTCTCACCCATTTCCTGTCCGACCTTTGCCGCAGTCTTAATATTAAGCTTATTTTCTTTTTTGTCATATTTAAGATTTGATGCCGACGCTATAGTCACACCTTTTTCATCATCAATCGCCTGGACATAAATGTATTTATTACTTCGAAAAACCGAGAGTCTTGGTTTCGTGCTTGTACCATAAATATTTTTCCTTAACACATGCTTTCGTCTAGTTCTTCGTTTATTTCTAACAATGACCTTCTTCATTTATATAAACCTCTAAAATAATACCGATTTTATCAATTAAGTAGCCTTACCAGCCTTTTTCCTAATCACTTCATTCTCATATTTAATGCCTTTCCCTTTATAAGGTTCAGGCGGTCTCATTTTACGAATCTCAGCAGCAACCTCACCAACTAATTGTTTATCGATACCTTCTATACTTAAATTAACATTGTTATCCACTGTTATTTTAATACCTTCTGGTATATTATAAACATAAGGGTAAGAATATCCCAAATTCAATACTAATTTTTTTCCTTCAATAGCTGCCTTATAACCTGTACCAACTATTTCAAGTTTTTTTGCAAATCCCTGATTTACACCAATTATCATATTATTAATTAAAACTCTGTATAAACCATGGAGCGATCTAAATAATTTCTCATCACAATTTCTTTTTACTTCTATTAAATTATCTTTTTTTTCAAGAATAATTTCGGGTCTTAATTTTAATGATAATTTCCCTTTAGGTCCCTGTACTTCAATTTTTTCTGAATCATAATTTACTGTTACATTCGATGGTATTGTAATCGGATATTTACCAACTCGTGACACTTTTAACTCCCTAATCTATTTATAAACTCTACTTAAAAATATTCTGATGACTATAAACCAGAATACTGCATTTGTCAAGATTTTTACCAAACAGAGCAGATTAATTCACCACCAACTTTTCGTTCAACAGCTTTTTTTCCTGTTGTAATACCGGTTGATGTTGAAATTACATAAACGCCCATACCATTATATAATCTTTTCAGGTCTTTATACCCTACATAAACTCTTCTTCCAGGAGTACTTAGTCTTTTTAAACCGGTTAAAACTGGTACACCCTTATCATCATATTTTAAGAATAATCTAAAAAATATCTGATCATTTTCACTTACTTTCTTAAAATTTTTTATATAGCCTTCATTCTTTAAAATTTTTATTATTTCCAATTTTTCTTTAGATGGAAGAATATCCACCTTCTCATGTTTTGCAACAACTGCATTCCTTATTTTTGTAATCATATCACCTAATACATCATGACATGCCATATCTATTTTACCCCTTTATAAATTTACCATGAAGCTTTTATTACACCAGGCAACATTCCCTGATTAGCCAATTTTCTAAAACAAATTCTACACATATCAAATTTTCTTAAATATCCTCTTGGCCTTCCGCATATTTTACATCTATTTTTTTTCCTAATCGCAAATTTTGGTTTCCTGTTATATTTCTCTATCATCGCTTTTCTAGCCATAAATTAACTCCTATCCTTTCTAAATGGAAAATCAAACATCTGCAATAACGCTTTTGCTTCCTCATCGGTTTTTGCCGTAGTTACAATATTTATATTCATCCCTCTTATCTCTTCAATTTTTTCATAATCTATTTCAGGGAAAATTAAATTTTCACTTACACCCAAAGAATAATTCCCCCTTCCATCAAAACCATTTGGTTTTAATCCTCTAAAATCTTTTACAGCTGGTAAAGAAACATTGATAAGTTTATTCAAAAACTCATACATCCTATCGCCTCTCAAAGTAACCATACATCCAATTTCCATATTTTCTCTTATTTTAAAACCGGCTATTGATTTCTTTGATTTGGTTTTCACAGCTTTTTGCCCTGCTATAGCTGTCATTTCTTTTACAGCTTCTTCAATCTTTTTCTTATCCGAGACAGCATCACCAACGCCCATACTTAAAACTATTTTTTCAAGTTTAGGAATCATCATAACGTTACTATATTTAAACTGCTTCATCAATTCATCTTTAATTTTCTTATTATATAAAGTCTTTAAAGTTGACTCCATTTATCTCTCCTAATTAATCAATTATACCTTTACATTTTTTACAGAATCTTTTTTTCTCACCATTTTCTACCTTTATGCCTACCCTTACAGCTGCTTTGCATTTAGGGCATATAAGCATTACTTTTGAAACATCAATAAAAGCTTCTATTTCTTTTATTCCGCCTTGCGGATCTTTTTTTGACTTTCTCATGGTCTTTTTAACCATGTTCACGCCTTCAATAAGGATAGAACCCTTTTCTCTGTCTACTTCCAATACAGTCCCAGATTTACCAATATTTTTACCTTTTATTACTTTAACTAAATCCTTTTTCTTAATCTTTTTGTATTTCAACATCTTAATAAATCTCCTTAAATATTATATTACTTCCGGCGCAAGGGAAACTATCTTCATAAAATCTTTTTCTCTTAACTCTCTTGCTACAGGACCGAATACTCTTGTGCCTTTTGGATTATTATTATTATCTATTAAAACAATTGCATTATCATCAAATTTTATATATGAACCGTCTTTTCTTCTATACTCCTTACAGGTCCTTACTATTACACCCTTCATTATAGTACCTTTTTTTATAGCCTGATTGGGTAATACCTGTTTTACGCTTACAGTGATTATATCACCAATCGATGCATACCTGCTTCTTGTACCACCAAGGACCTTAATACATTTAACCATTTTTGCACCACTGTTATCGGCAACCTTTAAAACTGTTTCCTGCTGAATCATTCCCTTCCTCCTACTTAGCCCTTTGTATAATTTCTACAACTTTCATGTATTTTTCTTTGCTGATAGGTCGTGTCTCTTCCAGTCTTACTAAATCACCAATCTGACAATCATTGTTTTCATCATGAGCCTTGAATTTTTTTGTCCTCTTGACATATTTCTTATATAGCTTATGAAGCTTATTATATTCAATTGCAACAACAACTGTCTTTTTCATTTTATTGCTTACAACAATTCCTGTAAAAGACATTTTTGGTTTTTTCTTCTGTTCTTCATTATTATTATTTTTTACAACGTCACTCACAATATTACTCCATATTTTCTAATTCTTTTTTTATCTTTTCAATCTTATTCATATGTAAAATTGTATTAATTCTTGCGATATCTCTTCTCATTTTTCTTATTCTCAATGGATTCTCGATAACGCCTGTAATTTTTTTAAACCTTAAATCTCTTAATTCTTTCTTTATTTTTTCCAATTCTAATACGAGCTCTGGATCTTTTTTTTCTTTCAACTCTTTAGCCTTCATATCCTACCCTTATAATTTTTTTATAATGTATCTCTTTTAATTACCTTAGTTTTAATAGGCAATTTCTGAGATGCTAACCAAAATGCTTTTTGTGCCAGCTCTTCACTTACACCTGAAATTTCAAACAAAACCAGGCCTGGTCTGACTTTACAAACATAGTATTCCACATTACCTTTACCATTACCCTGCCTTGTTTCTGCTGGTTTTTTTGTATATGGTATATCAGGAAAAATCTTAATCCATACTTTTCCCACTCTATTTAACGCTTTTGTTATAGCTCTTCTTGTTGCTTCTATCTGTCTATTTGTTATCAATTTTGGCTCTAAAGCCATTAAACCAAAATCACCAAAAGCAACTTTATTACCTCTACTTACTTTACCCTTAAAACTCCATCTCTGCTGCTTTCTATATTTTGTCCTTTTAGGCATTAACATAATCAATCTCTCCTAATAATAAATTATTCATTATTCTCTGACTTTTTCTTCGGCTTCTTAATTAATTGTCCCGCATCATCTTTTACATCTTTTTTTAGTACTTCTTTATGAAAAACCCAAACCTTAACACCCGTCGTTCCATAAGTAGTCAAAGCTGTTGAAGTAGCATAATCTATATCGGCTCTCAACGTATGCAATGGGATCCTGCCTTCTCTATACCATTCTATTCTTGCCATATCAGCACCGCCCAATCTTCCAGAACACTGCACCCTTATACCTGCAACACCTGCTTTTCTTGCATCGGTTATAGCCTTCTTCATTGCCCTTCTAAAAGGAATCCTATTCATCAACTGTCTAGCAACATTATCAGCAATCAATTGAGCATTAATTTCCGGTCTTTTTATTTCTTTAATTTTTATATCAACCTTTGATGAGGTAATCTGGGATACTTTTTTTGTAATCTCCTGAATGGTTTTACCTTCCTGTCCGATCAAAGTACCCGGTCTTGAAGTATTAATAACTACTGTTATTCTGTCTGGTTTTCTAAATATCTGTATCTTGGATATATCTCCATTTGAAATCAATGATCGTGATTTACTGTCTTTTGTATAATCAAAATCTAAAATCATTTTTCTTATTGCAAGATCTTCATGTAATGCTTTTATATAATTCTTCTTATCAGAATACCAAACGGAATCCCAAGACTTTATAATACCTAATCTTAAACCAATAGGATTTACCTTTTGTCCCATTATTTTTCTCCCTCTTTTTTGTTTGTTATTTCAGCGTAAATATGACAATTTCTTTTAAGAATTTTAGAAGCTCTTCCTCTTCCTATAGGATGAAATCTTTTCATCATAGAACCTTTATCTATAAGAATTTTACTAACAATCAAATCCTCTTCATCGGTATTTGGATTTTTAGCCATATAATTTGTCCTTGCCGAGTGTATTACCTTTTTTAAAGCAAGGGCACCTTTATTTGGCATTGCTGATAAATATGCTTCAGCATCCACTACATTCTTACCAACAATTTCATTAGCAATTCTTCTAACTTTAAAAGCCGATATTTTTACATATTTTGATAATGCTGTTGCTATTGTCATACTGCTTTTCCTTTTTTTTCAGATCCGCCATGTCCATGAAATGTTCTCGTAGGCGCAAATTCACCCAATTTATGGCCAACTAAATTTTCCGTAATATATACAGGTATGAATTTTCTGCCATTATAAACATTTATAGTCAATCCAACCATTTCTGGAATAATAGTCGATCTTCTCGACCAGGTCTTTATTGGTTTTCTTTGATCGGCATTTTTTGATTCGAGTATTTTTTTATGTAAATGCCTATCTATAAAAGGACCTTTTTTAACACTTCGCGACACCGCTTACTCCTTAATCTAAGTTATTTCTTTCTTCTTCTAATAATAAATTTTGTAGAAGGTTTTCTTCTATTTCTTGTTTTATAACCTTTAGTAGGCTGTCCCCACCTTGAAACCGGATGCCTACCGCCTGATGTTTTACCTTCACCACCACCATGAGGATGATCATGAGGATTCATGACAACACCTCTTACCTTTGGTCTTTTACCTAACCATCTGTTTCTGCCGGCTTTACCGATACTTACATTTTGTCTATCCAGATTGCCGACCTGACCTATTGTTGCAAGGCATTCTTCATTAATATATCTTAATTCACCAGATGGCATTTTTAAGACAACCTTGCCTTTTTCAAATCCTGTAATCTGTGCAAAAGATCCAGCTGCTCTTGCAATCTGAGCACCTTTGCCAGGTTCAATTTCTATATTATGCACTACAGTACCAATAGGAATATTTTTAAGCTTCATTGCATTACCGATTTCTATCTTGCCTTTTTCGCCAGATATTACATACTGTCCAACTTGAAGGTTATTAGGCGCAACAATATATCGCTTTTCCCCATCAACATAATGAAGCAAAGCAATATTTGCACTTCTATTTGGATCATATTCAATCGATACGACTTTTGCTTTAATATCATATTTATCTCTCATCATATCGATGTCTCTAAATTTTTTCTTATGACCACCGCCTCTCCTTCGCATTGAGATTCTTCCGGTCTGCATTCGGCCATTTATTCTTCTTTTACCTTTTGTTAAAGCTTTACAAGGTTTATCTGTAGTTATTTCTTCAAAAGTCAACCCAGTCTTTTGTCTTAATCCTGGAGTTATTGGATCATATCTTCTTATACCCACTTTATTCTCCTATTTTATGCACCTTCAAAAATACCGATTTTTTCTCCCTTTTTTAAAGCAACAATAGCTTTTTTATAAGAAGAGGTAAAACCATAATTATATCTTTGTCTTTTCTTTTTACCCATCACATTAACTACATTAACAGACAACGGGGTAACATTAAAAAGCTTTTTAATAGCTTCTTTAATTACTATTTTATTAGCATCTTTGTGTACAACGAAAGAATATTTATTAAATTTTTCCCTCATTGAAGTAGATTTTTCAGTTACCAATGGCCGTATAATTACTTCACTATGTTTCATAATCTATTAATCCTTATTATTTTGCTAAAAATTCATTTAATTTTAAAGCCGCATCTTCAGTTATTATAAGATTCTTGGAATAATATAATGTATGAGCTTTCATTCTATTGTAACTGATACATTTAATCCACGGCAAATTTCTGCCAGCTCTTTTTATTAAATTTGCTTCAGCACCATCATTTATAACCAATGTTGATTTTTCTTCTTTTAAAAGTGGCTTAAAAATTTTAACAAATTCTTTTGTTTTACCTTCTGGTATCTTAAAATTTTCAATAACCTTTAAAACACCAGTTTGATTTTTTAACGACAATATAGATCTAAACGCAAGCCTCTTTAATTTTTTATTAATTTTATATGAATAATCTCTAGGTTTTGGCCCAAATATTATCCCACCACCTCTCCATACAGGGCTTCTCTTTGTACCTACTCTTGCTCTACCAGTCCCTTTTTGCTTGTGTGGTTTAGCGCCTGAACCTGCCACTTCACCTTTTGTCTTAGTACTATGTGTCCCCTGTCTTAAATTAGCAAGTTCATTCTTTATTGCTTCGTATATACTTGCTTTACTCACCTTTATATTATAGACTTCATCATTTAATTCTATATCTTGCTTTTCAATACCATTAATGTCTATTATTTTCTTTTTCATTTCGCCACCCTAACCTTTACTTCTTTTTTTTAGCCTTATTTATATATACAACGCTTTTATTCTTGCCAGGAACAGCACCTTTTACCATAATCAAATTATTTTCTTTATCTAGATTATGTAATTTTAAATTAAGCACTGTTACACGGTCTGTACCCATTCTACCTGCTCTTTTGACGCCCTTAAAAACTCTCGCAGGGAATGTGTTTTGTCCAGTTGATCCATTTTGTCTGTGAAATTTTGAACCATGAGTCTTTGGACCACCTGAAAACCCGTGTCTTTTCATAACTCCTTGATATCCTTTCCCTTTTGAAATACCGCAAATATCAAGAAATTTAACATCATCAAAAATATCCAGGCCTATCTTCTGCCCTATCTCATACTTGCTTGGATCATCAACTCTAAATTCTTTAAGAACTCTTTTAAAAGGAACATTATTCTTTTTAAAGTTCCCAATTTCAGGTTTATTCAATTTATTTTCTTTTACATCAAATGATCCTACAATCAACGCATTATAACCGTCTTTTTCAACAGTTTTTTTTCTTACAACTATATTATCTTCAATTTTAATTATTGTTGTTGGTATTATGTTCCCATCATCATTAAACATATGCACCATACCAATTTTTGTGCCGATTAATCCTAGCATCGCCAATACCTCTTTTTTTAATCTTAATATTGTTTAATATCTACATCTACACCAGCTGCTAGCTCTAACTTCATCATCGATTCTAGCGTTCCTTCTACCGGCTCAATATCAATCAATCTCTTATGTGTCCTCATTTCAAATTGCTCTCTTGATTTTACATTGATATTAACAGACCTCAATACTGTAACTCTACTCTTTTTTGAAGGAAGCGGTATGGGTCCTGAAAATTTTGCACCCGATTTTTTTACCGCACTGACAATTGATTTTGCTGCTTTATCCACAAGCTCAATGTCATAGCCTCTTAACCTTACTCTTATTTTTTGTTCAGTCATTTAAAAACCTCTTAATAATACATCCAAGTTATTTAAACTTGAATTATGTAAAAATTATGTTTAATAATTAATTTATCCGCCCTCCATGAGTACCCAATCATAAAAATAACAACTCTTGCTCGAGTACTCACCGGCTAAATAGAATACCTTTAAATATAAATATTAAACAACACAAATATATAAAATAAAAAATATATTAACCAAAAAGTTTGCAGAGATTAACATATTTTTAATAAATTTAAAAGTAAAATT
>CAZHHK010000060.1:0-20570 GCA_964531405.1 uncultured Spirochaetales bacterium
AATATTCAAGGTTTTTATTTTTTTTAAAAGATTTTATAGTTTTTGTATTTATATAATGACATTTTGCTTCTAAATAATAAATTAAAAAGGTGAGTAATAATCCACATTTTTTATGTTTATAGAGTATTGAAATTTAAGTCAATGCTTTGGATAAATAGCAAAATGATCATTTAAAAAATTGAGTTTAATGTTTTATTATAGGAGGAGGAGGAGGTTACTATGTCTGTTAATTAATCAAATACATAATATTTTTTATGTAAAAAAAATTATACAAAAATAAAAGAATTGGAGATTTTTAATTATGAAAAAATTTTATTTTAAAAAGAGTATCCTGTTACTAATAAGCGGGATAGCATGTTTTTTAATTTTATTTGGCTGTACAATACCCGGTACTGTAAAGTCAAAATCTGCAGACTCAAAGTCTAATAATGAGGTTGTTATTGATCAGCCCCAACGAATTACAGGCGGTGGGCAGCTAGATAACATACCATGCGCTGAATACCCTTATGGTATAAACTATCTGGGAAGCGATAAATATAGCGAAATTCTTGCAGAATACAACGATTGGAAAGATCATTATATTACATCAAATGGTGCAGGAGGTTTTTTAAGGGTACAGAGAGATAATGCCAGCCAGTATGACACAGTATCCGAAGGCATTGGATACGGTATGCTTCTTGCTGTTTATTTTAATGATAAGTCTACTTTTGACAATCTGTGGAATTACTGTAAACTGCACTGGGATACATTTGGTCTAATGCACTGGAAGGTAAGAGCAGATGGAGTAGATGTTTCTGAATTTGGACTGGCACTGCCTCATTCAACGGCTTATGTATTAAAAAGCACGGCTTTAAGAGAGGATCTGGCGGTTAATCCTAATGATAGACCCGTATATGATGTAGATAAAGCTGGCAATCCAGATTGGCTTGAGGCCTCTGGATCGGGAAGAGATTTGAATTCAGCTACTGATGCTGATATTGACATTGCAACAGCTCTTGTAATGGCAAGTAAAAAATGGTATATTTCAACTTTTATCGATGAGGGGTATTATCATATTGCAGCTAAAAATTACATCAAGGCTATTTGTGATTATGAAATTGAATATAAAAATAGTAAGTATTGGCTAAAAGCAGGAGATGCATGGGGAGGAAAATCTGGATGGAATCCTAGCTATTTTGCTCCTGGAGCATTAAGAGTTATAGCTAACTTCATGAATAATATGGGCGAAAGTAGTTATGCTGAAAAGCTTAATTCACTAATTAGTAATATGTATTCACAGATGGCTATAATTAACGCAAGTAATAATCCTGCAGGATTATACCCGGACTGGGTAGATACAAGTACCGGAGTTTCTCAAAAAACCTATATAAGTGATAGAAAATATTACCTGGATATTAGCGGTCCAAATGGAAAGCCTGACGGCATACTTGATAATTATGATGACCAAAATGGAGATAAGGTATTTGATAGTAAGGACGCTGTTTCCCTTCAGAGTTATAATTTTTATTACGATGCAGTAAGGGTGCCGTGGAGGATGGCTGTTGACTACAGCTGGTTTGGCACAAGCGATGCAAAAACAATTTGCCAGGAGATGAAAGACTGGTATCAAAGTAAAATATTTAATGAGAATCTTTTCGATGGTTATTCGATAACTGGAGGAGCATGGAATCCAGCAGACAGGGATGGTTTTAATAATAAAACTAAAAATGGAGGCACAAGCAAGACTAGTGCAAGTTTTTATGCAATGTGCTCTACAGTTGGTAATCCCTGTTCATCTAGTAATATCAATCCTAAAACTTATTATGCAAAAGTAAAGAAATTTAAAGATAGTTATAGTCTTGATTTTAATTATTTTGGCAATACCTTACGATTGCTTTCAATGCTATACATATCAGGTTATTTTACGAATATATACGACAGTGGCATATGCTTAAAAGCTAAATCCAATAGCAAGTGGCTACGTGGTCTTGACGACGGTTTTCTGGTTGCAGACTCAGGTTTGCCTGATCCAGGTAATACATATTTTGATCTAATATGTAATGGTAATAAGATAAAACTAAGGTGGCGCTATAATAACGGAGAGGTATATTTGGATTCTAGCGAGTACCTGATGATTACTTCACCCGGCTGGGGACAAGAGTTTGAACTTGAGACAACAAGTACAAAAAATGAAATAAAATTAAAGGCGCCTAATGGTAAATATGTAAGAGTAAGAACTAGCAATAAGAGACTCATAGCAGATACTACTTCGTCAAGCAAGGCAACTATTTTTATTATTACGCACGTTAACTAATATAACAAAAAACAAAAGATATAAAAGAGCATGGTTTTTTCTCCATGCTCTTTTTTTATTTTTACTATAACTTTCAATTATGATTTTGACGGTTTTTTATAAAGTATTAAATTTTTATAATTTTAAAAGTGGGTTTTATAAACGTCTTTATTATTTATTTTTTAAATATTCGTCAATGCTCTTTGCTACCTGTTTGCCGTGACTTATCGCCCAAACAACAAGAGATGCTCCCCTTGAAGCATCACCTGCCGAAAAGACTCCCTCTACGGATGTTTTGCCGTATCCAAAATTATCAGTTGATATATTGCCTCTACCGTCATACTTAACACCTAGTTCTTCCAATAGCTTGTCATGGATTGGATGTTCAAAACCCATTGCAAGAAAAACTATATCGGCATTTAATTCTTTTTCAGTACCCGGTATTTCTCTCATATCGAATTTATTATTTGATATAATCCACTCCACTTCGCTTATTAAAACTTTTTTAACCGATTTGTCTCCTATGAATTCCTTTGTCATAACAGACCAATACCTTTCACAGCCTTCTTCATGAGAGCTGGATGTCCTTAATTTTTTGGAATACATAGGCCATGGAGTATCTTCGGCTCTTTTTTGGGGAGGTTTTGGAAGAATCTCTATTTGAATAATATCCTTGGCACCTTGTCTCCTTGCGGTACCTATGCAGTCAGAACCTGTGTCACCGCCTCCTATTACAAGTACGTTTTTACCTTTTGCATCAATTAATTCGTTATCTGGTATTTTTATCCCATCTACTCTCATGTTGGATTGTTTAAGATAATCAGTTGCAAAATATATCCCGTTTAATTCTCTGCCTTTTGTCTTTAAATCTCTTGGTTGTCGTGATCCGCAAGAGAGAAGAATCACATTAAAATCTTTTATTAATTCTTTTAAACTTATATCAGTACCAGCATTGACACCTGTTTTAAAAATTACTCCTTCCTTTTCCATTTGATTGATTCTTCTATCGATAATTGCCTTATCAAGCTTATAATCCGGGATGCCATATCTTAAAAAACCACCTGCTTTTTGATCTTTTTCAAAAACTGTGACATTATAGCCCATTCTGTTTAAATCTTGGGCCGCTGCAAGGCCGGCTGGACCCGAGCCTATAACTGCAATCGATTTATTAATTCTTGTTTTAGGAGGTTTAGGCAAAATCCATCCATTTTCAAAACCTTTTTCCGCTATTGCAAGCTCGATATTTTTTATTGTTACTGGCTCCATGCCTACATTTAATGTACATGCTTCTTCACATAATGCAGGACAGACATGCCCTGTAATTTCAGGGAAATTATTTGTTTCATGAAGTAATTCACATGCTTCATACCACATTCCTCTGTAAACCAGATCATTAAAATCAGGAATACAGTTTGCAACCGAACATCCGTAGCCGTGGCAAAAAGGTATTCCACAGTCCATACATCTTGATGCCTGTTGTTTTATGAAATCTTCAGTGTAATGAATATAAAGCTCATGAAAATCTTTGATCCTATCTTCAGGTTTTCTGTAAGTAAAATCCTGTCTCTTTACATTTTTAAAACTATATATGCTTTTTTTTGCTGTAGCCACTGTAAACCTCCTCGGTAATATCCATTGTCATAGAATTTGCCAGTTCCTGCTCTTTCATCCTTTCGAGAGCTTTCCTGTAATCTATTGGGAATACTTTAACGAACCTGTCAAGTGAATCTTCCCATGTTTCAAGTATGGAATGAGCAATTGTCGAACCAGTATAATTGTAATGATTTTCTATAAGCTTTTTTAATTTATCAATATCATCTTTTTCGTTAACCGGTAATAGATCAACCATATCAAGATTGCAGTATGTATCAAATAATTGATCTTTATCATAAACATAGGAGATACCTCCTGACATACCAGCGGCAAAATTTCTTCCAGTTTTACCCAGTACTACGACTATCCCACCGGTCATATATTCACAGCCATGATCGCCTACGCCTTCCACAACAGCAGTAACTCCGCTGTTTCGTACTGCGAATCTCTCTCCTGCAGCACCTCGAATGTAAACTTCTCCGGCTATTGCTCCATACAATAAAGTATTGCCTACTATAATATTATCACCGGCTTGAATAGTTGCATTCTTTGGAGGATAAACGATTATCTTGCCGCCCGATAATCCTTTACCAAGGTAATCGTTGGCAAAGCCTTCAAGCTCAAACTTCACTCCTCTTGAAAGGAATGCTCCGAAACTTTGACCTGCAGTCCCTATGAATTTAAAATGAATCGTATCTTCTGGTAATCCTTTTTCACCGTATTTTTTTGCAATCAAGCCACTCAACATAGTACCTACAGTTCTATGAATATTTCGTATTGACAATTCTTTATAAAATTTAGTTTTATTATCGATTGAGTCTTTAACCATATCAATTATAACTTTTTTATCAATCGAAGTATCAAGCATGTGATCCTGAATTTCAGTACGTCGTACTGTAATAGGTTTTTCACTGCTGTTATATAAAATTTTATTAAAATCAAGAGTTTTTGCTTTCCAATGAACAATTTCATTATTAACCTCTAATAGGTCTGTTCTGCCAATAAGATCATCAATTTTTTTAATACCGATCTTAGCCATGTATTCTCTTGCTTCTTCAGCAATAAATTTGAACATATTAATAACATGCTCAGGTTTACCCTGAAATAACTTTCGCATATCGTCATCCTGAGTTGCTATGCCCATTGTACATGTATTCAAATGACATTTTCGTAATAGACAACAGCCCATGCTGACTAAAGCGGCTGTTGCAAAACCGAATTCTTCAGCACCTAAAATCGCACCGATTACAACATCGCGTCCGGTTTTTAATCCGCCATCAACCTGCAGTCTTACCTTATCTCTCAGATGATTTTCAACAAGCACCTGTTGGGTTTCTGCAAGACCAAGCTCCCATGGAATGCCTGCATGCTGTATTGATGTAAGAGGCGATGCACCTGTACCACCATCATAACCTGATATCAGTATCATATCGGCTTTTGCCTTTGCAACTCCGGCAGCTACAGTTGCAACTCCGACTTCGCTTACGAGCTTAACCGAAATCCTTGCATCAAGATTGGAATTTTTAAGATCAAAAATAAGTTGTGCGATGTCTTCAATAGAGTAAATATCATGATGCGGCGGTGGAGAAATAAGTGTAACCCCTGGAGTTGAATTTCTTACCCGCCCGATAGTTTCATTGACCTTATGCCCGGGCAATTGTCCACCTTCACCAGGTTTTGCACCTTGAGCAATCTTAATCTGAAGTTCTTTTGCATTTGCAAGGTAATTGATATGCACGCCAAATCTGCCGCTTGCGATTTGTTTTACCGCTGAGCATGCATTATCTCCATTGGGATATGGTTTAAATCTGACAGGATCTTCTCCCCCTTCGCCGCTGTTTGACATGCCACCAATGCGGTTCATGGCTATTGCCATTGTCTCATGAGCCTCTTTGCTTATCGAGCCAAATGACATTGCGCCTGTTACGAATCTTTTCATAATTGATTCTGCAGGTTCAACCTCTTCAATCGGAATGGATCCTACATTTTTAAATTTGAACATACCTCTCAAAGTATAAAGGGATTTTTCCTGTTCATTTATAATTTTTGAATATTCTTTAAAAGTATTATAATTATTTCGTCTAACGCTGTCATGGAGTTTTGATACAGTAATTGGATTCCAGATATGTCTTTCGCCATTTTTCCTATAATGAAAAATTCCAGCATAATCAAGAGGTTTTAGTTTGTTATCTAACCCCGGATCCTCATCACTAAAAGCCTGAGGGAAAGCAGACTCAAATCTTAATTTCGTTTCTTTAACGATTATATCATAATCAATGCCTTCGATCCTCGAAGCAGTACCAGTAAAATGCTCATTGATTATTTTACTCGAAACGCCGACGGCTTCGAATATCTGTGCTCCCTGATAACTTCTTAATGTTGAAATACCCATTCTCGAAAGAGTTTTTAAAAGTCCTTTTTTTACAGCATTTATATAATTATCAATAGCCTGTTCAAAAGTAATTGAATCGGATATATATCCTTTTTCTTTAAGATCAGTGATTGTCTGCAGAGCAAGATATGGCATTACTGCATTTGCTCCGTAGCCAATCAGTAATGAATAATGCATAATCGATCTTGCTTCGCCGGTTTCGACAATTAAGCCGGCAAGCTCTCTTTCTGCATTACGGATAAGATATTGATTTACCGCTGACAATGCTAGAAGAGACGGCATCGGTATTTTATCTTTTGAATAATTTTTATCGCTTAAAATTATTATAGTACAGCCTTCATTAATCTTTTGGCTAACCTTTGCACATAAATCTTTAATGGCATTTTCCAGTCCATTGCCATCTGACTTAGCGTCATAACAAATTGAAACTGTAGCCGATTTTAGATTTGGATTATTTGAAGACCTTATGGTTTCAATATCATCAAAACTTAAAATTGGATGCGGCAGCTTTAATTGACTGCAGTGTTCGGGAGTTTCGTCAAGCAGATTGCGTTTTTTGCCGATCCATGTCATTAAAGACATTACAAGGGATTCTCTGTAAGGATCAATAGGTGGATTGGTAACCTGCGCGAATAATTGTTTGAAGTAATTGAAAAAAAGCTGAGGTTTATCAGACAATACTGCAAGAGGTACATCAAAGCCCATTGATCCTATTGGCTCCTGTCCGTCTTCAGCCATTGGAGTAAGTATAACTTTCATTTCTTCAAGATCATAGCCGAATAAATGTTGAGCTTGTAAAAGTTTTGAAGGATTAATCTCAGGTATTTCAGGCGGCTGAAACAAGCCCCTTAACTCAATCCTATTTTTTTCAAGCCATCTCCTGTAAGGCTTTGATCTTACTATTTTGCCTTTTACCTCATTGTCAAATGATATTTTACCAGTTATGGTATTAACGGAAAGCATTTTACCAGGCTGCAATCTGCCTAGATGTTTTATGTTTTCCGGTTTAACATCTATAACTCCGATTTCGGATGCAAGAATTATATAGCCGTCTTTTGTAATAACATATCTTGATGGTCTTAACCCGTTTCTGTCCAGTGTGCCGCATATAACGTCACCGTCTGTAGCGACTAAAGCTGCCGGACCGTCCCATGGCTCCATTATTGAAGAATAATATTCGTAAAATGCTCTTCTGTCTTCGCTGATGTGATACATTTTACCGAATGCTTCCGGCACCATTATCATCAATGATTTCTCAGGACTTCTGCCGGCTTTGAGAAGAAGCTCGAAAGTATTGTCAAACATTGCAGAATCACTTCCGCCTGGAATAACTATCGGAAAAAGTTTTTCTATTTCATCTCCGAAAAGACTGCTGGACATAAGCTTTTCTCTGGCATGCATTTTGTTTATATTGCCTCTGATTGTATTTATTTCACCATTGTGCGCAATATGTCTGAAAGGCTGTGCGAGTTTCCATGACGGGAATGTATTGGTGCTGTATCTTTGATGAATCAAGGCAAGCTTGCTTTTTAAATCTTCATCCTTTAAATCGGGATAGTAAACCGGTAGTTGTCCGGCTAAAAGCATTCCTTTGTAATTTATTAATTTTGTAGAAAAACTGCAGAAATAAAAATCTTCATTGCAATCAGGATGTTCTTTTTTAATAGTATTTTCAATCACCCTTCGTGTTATAAAAAGCTTTTGCTCGGTATTTTCAATGCCTGTAACATCGATAAAAACCTGCTTTATATGAGGCTGTGAATTTTTTGCAAGGAATCCCAGATCTTTGTCATTATAAGGGACATCTCTCCATGTAATAATTTTTAAGCCTTCATTTTTTACAGATCTTTCAATAATATCTTTGCATTTTTTTATTTTATTCTTATCGTTGGGGAAAAATATTTGTCCAACTCCGTAAATTCCTTTAAAATCTTCTAATTCTTTGACTATTTTTGCAAAAAAATCATGGGGTATTTGAAAAAGAATTCCGGCTCCGTCGCCGGTGTTGGAGTCTCCTCCAACAGCTCCTCTGTGAGTAAGATTTTCTAAAGCTTCAAGCCCCATTTTGATTACGTCATGATTTGCCTTTTGATTAAGAGTCGCAATGAATCCTACACCGCATGAATCATGTTCTGTAGACGGATCATACAATGGGGGATATTTTTTATCTTGATCCATAATTACCATTCCTAATTATAAATTTCTTTAAATCTTTAAAATCAAAATTGCGAATATTTAACATAATACAGTTAAAAATCAACAATTTTTTGTATATATTAACCTGAAATTTTTAAGCCAGAATATTTTTTATAAATTATAGATATTTTTGCAACACGAAGTTTTTTTTTAGTATTTTTTTTCGTGTGCTTTTCCTCATAAAATATAGAGAAGCAATTAAATAACTAAATATTTAAATAAAAAATTATTCGAAATTTAGGGTTAATATATAAAGCTCTGTCCCTATTAATTATAATTCAATGCAATTAACATGCCAATTTTTTATAAAAAAAATGACTTTTGGCAAGGTTTTTGCTATATTATCTACAATTTATATTATAATTCCTTTTTTTAAATTACATTTTTGTAGAAATATAAATTTTTTCATACAAATTTGTTTAATTTAATAAAATTATTCTTAGGAAAATAAATGAACAGTATTTTAAAATTAAAATTTAAAGAATTGATAGAGCTTATCAAAGCAAGGAAAGTATCCTGCGTTGAGCTTTTGGGTAAAGTATTCGATCAAATTGAAAGCTATGATCATCTTTTGCAATGCTATATAAGTATCCAGGATAAAGAAGAATTATTAAAGCTTGCCAGATTAAGCGATGAAAGATGGGATAAAAAAAATCCATTAAGTTTGATAGATGGTATACCAATTGCGGTAAAAGATAATATTCATTCTTTAGGGTTAAAAACTACATGCGCAAGTAATATCTTAAAGAATTATGATCCGCCGTTTGAAGCGACTAGTGTTGCTAAGATAAAAAACAGGGGTGGTTTGATTATAGGCAAGACAAACCTTGATGAATTCGCAATGGGATCTACAACTGAAAACTCCAGCATGAAAAACACAAAAAACCCATGGAACATAAACAAAGTCCCGGGAGGTTCAAGCGGAGGGTCGGCAAGTGCTGTTTCAAGTCGTATGGCAATACTTGCTCTCGGCAGTGATACTGGTGGATCGATAAGACAACCCGCAAGCTTCTGCGGAGTGATTGGTATAAAGCCTACATACGGGCTGGTATCAAGATACGGTCTTGTTGCTTATGCATCCAGCCTCGATCAGATCGGCACATTTTCCAATGATGTTTATGGATCGAGTGTGCTATTGAATATAATAAGCGGGTATGATAAAAATGATTCTACATCATTAAATGTTGATGTTATAGATTATATTGCAAAGCAAAATATCGATGTTAAAGGCTTGAAGATCGCCGTTTTCCCGGAATTCCTGCAGGAAGGAATCAATGAAGATGTTAAAAAAGAATTCAAGAAAACAATCGATATATTCAAACAAAACGGTGCGATTATAGAGAATGTAAAGTTTAATCCTTTAGAATACATTATTGCCACATACTATTTTATTGCAACCGCAGAAGCTGCTTCAAATCTGTCAAGATATGACGGTGTCAAATACGGATTTAGAAGCTCCAAGCAGGAAAACTATGAAAAGATGCTCTTTAACACAAGGTCACTTGGTTTTGGCAAGGAAGTTAAAAAGAGAATTCTATTGGGCAATTTTGTTTTATCAAGTGGTTACTACGATGAATATTATCGTAAAGCCCAAAAAATTAGAACGCTCATTATGAATGAGATCAAGAATATTTTCAATAAATACGACATTATACTCACTCCAACCACACCAGATATAGCATTTGATTTTAACGAGGGACTAAAGGACCCATTGAAATTATATTTAGCAGATATAACTACGGTACTTGCAAATCTTGCGGGTGTGCCAGCAATATCTGTACCATGTGGTTTTGTGAAAAATATGCCTGTAGGATTGCAGATCATAGGCAAGCCTCTTGATGAATTAAAATTGTTCAATTCAGCATCATTCATTGAAAACAGCCTTAGCCTCGATCTAACGCCCCCTCTTGATAAGATCGATAAAAATACAATAGATAATCTTAAAAAACAAGAAACGAATTATGTTGTTGAAAATGAAGATCATACAGTCACATATTTTAGCAAACAGAAGATCAAAGAAGTGTCAGATTTATACAAAGACAAAAGTAAGAGACAGTCAAATAGGATATTATGCAGTGAATTAAACGGATGCATAGGCAAACAGGTTACGATAAAAGGATGGATTCATAAGATTAACAGCCTCGGAGGCATCGAGTTTTATACGTTGAGAGACATGTCCGGCATGACTCAGCTTGTAATAGAAAAAAACATTGACAGAGCTAAGCTTAAACTTGAAACGGTAATCGAGATAACAGGCAAGGCTACAAAGGAAGAAAGAAGTCCTTATGATAATATAGAGATCAAAGTCGAGAAAGTCGAAATACTTGGGCATTCCGATGATAATCCTCCGATTAAAGTGTTTGGCAACCTTGATAACGTAACATTGCCAACTATACTCGATAATAGGACTATCTCAATCAGGAATCCTAAAATACTCAAAGTATTTAAAATTCAATCAGAAATACTAAAATGCTTTAGTGAATTTTTACGAAAGAATAATTTTACAGAGATCAAAACTCCTAAAATTATTTCAAGTGGTACAGAAGGCGGTACTAATATTTTTGAAGTTAAATACTTTGACAAGACCGCATATCTTGCGCAGTCTCCACAGTTTTACAAACAGATTATGGTAGGTAGCGGTTTTGAAAGAGTATTCGAAGTAGGTCCTGTATTTCGTGCTGAGATGCATGATACTATACGTCACCTTAATGAATATACAAGTCTTGATTTTGAAATGGGCTTCATTAATGATGAGCAGGATATCATCGATATGCAGGAAAACCTGATTAAATATACGATCAATTACCTGTATGAAAACCATAAGGATATCCTCGATGAATTCGAAGCGGATGTAAAATTGCCTGACAATATACCGAGACTTCATTTTCTGGAAGCTCTTGACATAGCACGACACTATGGCATCAAAAATATGGACGGTGATATTTCTCCTGAAGGTGAAAGAGTGCTGTGCGACTATGCTGAAAAAGTACATAACTCTTCATTTGTCTATATAATTGGTTATCCAGTAAAAAAACGCCCGATGTATACAATGCCAGATTTAAGATTGCCCGGATACACAAGATCATTTGATCTGTTGTTTAAAGGATTGGAGATTACAACTGGCGGCCAACGTATAAACGATTATAAAATGTTAAAGCAAAATATAAAAGAATTTGGTGGTAACCCAAAGGAGTTTAAGCATTATTTGGATATTTTTAAATATGGTATGCCTCCTCATGGTGGGCTTGGTATGGGATTGGAAAGAATCACAATGAAACTTTTAAATCTCAAAAATGTAAGAGAAGCTTCGCTGTTTCCGAGGGATAGAGGCAGAGTAACGCCGTAACAATTATTTTAGGAGAAAAAATGGAAACAAAACATTTAAGCATAGACAACCTTATCAATCTTGGTGCATTTGAAACAACGGAAGATGAAAAAAAAATTTTTGAAAAAGAAATAGAGGATTTTCTTGAATATTCCAAAATAATAAATAATTGTCCGTGTAATGAGCTTAATCCGTCAAGTCATGCCGTTGATAAGGAGATTAATTTTAGGGATGACAATGAAGTGGTATGGGGTAAACTGGAAAGCCTTTTATTAAACGGTCCATTAGTTGAAAATTCAAGCTATATCGTGCCTCCACAAAAGGGCAGAACAGGCAGTGAGAAAGAATTTGAAGATGTGCAGACAGACAAAGACTTGGGAGTCGAATATGAAGCAGTAATAGGACTTGAAATACATTCTCATTTGAAGACTAAGTCAAAATTATTTTGTTCATGCCCTACGGAATTTGGCAAAAAGCCTAATGAAAACACATGTCCAGTTTGTACTGGCCAGCCTGGAGTACTACCAGTTTTAAACAGGGAAGCTGTAAACATGGCTATTATTGCAGGTCATGCGACAAAGTGTTCGATTAATAAAAAATCAGTTTTTGCGCGGAAAAATTATTTTTATCCCGACTTGCCAAAAGGTTATCAGATATCTCAATTTGAAGAGCCAATATGTAAAAATGGTTATATTGAGATAGAGACAAAATCAGGCATAAAAAAAATAAGACTTAATAGGATTCATATGGAAGAAGATGCCGGTAAAATGGTACATATCGGAGCGCCAGGTATCTGGGGATCAAAGGCAAGTGCTGTAGATTACAATAGAGCTAGTGTTCCGTTAATCGAAATCGTAACCGAGCCGGATATTTCAAGCGGTGAAGAAGCAAAGGAATTCGTTATAATCCTTAGATCGATAATTGTGTCTTTGGGGTTGTGCGATGGCAATATGGAGGAAGGGAGCCTCCGATGCGATGCCAATATATCTATAAGGAAAAAAGGGGATACAAAGCTTGGTACAAAAACTGAAGTAAAAAACATGAATTCCTTTAAAGCTATTGAACGTGCAATAAACTTTGAAATCGAACGCCAGAAAAAAATGAAAAAGCTGGGGATTAAAATTGAACAGGAAACAAGGCTCTGGGACGAAAGCTCTCAAAAAACATACCTCATGAGATCTAAGGAAGAATCTCATGATTATAGATATTTCCCTGAGCCGGATCTTTTGCCTTTGGTATTAAATGATGATGAAATAGAAAAATTGAAATCCAGAGTCACAATGTTGCCTCTTGATAGGAAAAAGCTTTATATAGAAAAATATTCCTTCTCTGAGGATGAAGCAAGATTATTCATGATTAATCCAAATTATGCTGAATTTTTCGAGGCAAGCCTGAAATTTTATAATAGCCCAAGAACCATAGCCAATTGGTTTTTTAATGAAATATTGTTTTATATTTCAAACAACGTCAAAGAGCTACGATTGTCCGCTGAAGATTTTGCAAAGTTCATAAAGAAGATAGACGATGAAGAAATAAGCGGCAAGATTGGAAAATCTGTAATCAAAAAAGCTTTCGAATCCGGAAAAACTCTTGCACAGATCATTGAAGAAGATGGCTTGAAGCAGATTACTGACCATAAATCAATTGAGGTTATTGTTGATAAAATAATCGAAAATAATCCAAAAGAAGTTGAAGCATACAAAAATGGTAAAACAAATTTATTCGGCTACTTCGTTGGACTTGTAATGAAAGAAACCAAAGGTAACGCAAATCCAAAGATTGTAAACGAAATTCTAAGACTTAAACTCGATGAAAGCTAGTGAGAAATATGCTTATTACAAAACTTAGTTTTTATTAATTACTGCTTTTGTTCATCATTTTTATCTTCTTGTTTATCGGTATCTTTATTTTTTTTAAAAAAGTCATCGATCAGTGAAGCTAAATTTTTTGCGGTTTCCTTTGTGACAAAAACACCTGCTTCGCCAAGATTTTTAATACTGTCAAGAAGAGAAGACCCCAGTGCTTTTACAAGATTATTTTCAGGTGTGGAAGATTCTTTTAACCCTTCCTTAACTCCTTTTAATGCAGCAGCAAGATAATTTTTAGTATCTTTTCCAAGAACACCCAATGCATTAATTATTTCTTTAAAAAGATTTTGAGCAGAAGCCTTTACATCCTGACCTTCTTTTTTTGATTTTTCCATTGCTTCTTTTGTAATATTTTTTATAATGCCCTGCAAATTATTCAAAGCATCTTTGCCACTGTTTAAAGCTTTATTGAGATTTTCTTTTAATTTTTCATCCATATTTATTACTCCTTTTTATAATATCATATATCAAATATAAATTATTGCAAGATAATAGTAAATAAATAATAAAAAAATATAAAATTTTTATTATTTTGCTATTGGTTTTCTTTCTTGAGCTTTGGGATACCAGGGAAGAATATCAATTGGTATATCGTTTATTGCATCAAGAATTTTGTTGATTTCTTTAGTTGTTTTTGAATATTGCTTTATAAAACTATCGGTTTTTTGATAATTACCTTCACTTAAAAGTGATAGTATTATCATCAGCAAAGCTTCAGTAGTTTTTTCAAATTTGTGAAAATCTATTATCACAAGATCATTTTTATTGTTTAAGATAAAAACTTCTTCCTTTGTAAGATAATTTAATTGAATTAGACTGGCAATCGCATGTGCATTTTCAAAACCGTATCTTAATGTCCTTATTAAATTTATAAAATAGGTTTTATAAATCTGTGTTAATGATGAATCACTGACAAGTCCTTCTTTTATAAGAAAAATTAAAAGATATACACCCAATACATCAGCTTTGGTTTCTTCGATAATTGGATATAAATTTTTTAAAAAGTAATTAATATCTTTCATTTTGCCATCGGTATCTTTTAATAATTTTAATCCGAATTCATGGCTTAATTCATGCATTAGTATCAAATTGAAATTGGCATTAAATGTGATTTTTTCTAATTTTGTCTCATCGAGTATTTTTTCTGCAATTGGTAGTATTATAGAATTAAATTTTGCTTCTATTATATTGTATAATAAAATTTTTTTGCTACCGTATTCATTTCTTATATTCTGAGAATTAGGTAAATTAAAAGCAATTGCTGGGATCGGATACCGTGAATCAGCACAGTTAAAAACAACATCGATGATTTCAAATTTAGAATAATTTTCAGTCTTTTTCTTAATCTGGTGATGTTCACTTGGAATATGATTTTCCAGCATATTCAAATTATTTTCAATTAATTCAAGTTTTGCGAATTCATTTTTGTTTTTAATTCCTACAAGTCCAGTAAAGCTTGCTTTGTAGCCCAGAAATTTATCGTCATAAAATTCATAAGGTCCGAGCATTAAGAACACATCATTATTTTTAACTTGCATCCAGTGTATGTCAGCATTAATAAAGTCATTATTATTGAATGCCTTTATTAGGGATTCAAGATATGACTTTTGATATATGTTCTCTGTGTAATCCAGGGATTCCTTTAATAATTTAATGATTTTCGTGAAGTATGTTTTAAAATAATCTGAATATTTTACAGGAATTAATTCGTCATTTTTTTTTATTATCATAGTGTAGGGAGATGATAATTCATCTCTTGCTTTAGGATTTTTTGATATGTATTTATTCCACTCTGCTTTTGTAATATCCTGCGGGTAAAAATTTGCCTTGTCAGTTTTTGTTATATTTTCAATAAACGGCTCGTTATTATTTAATTGATCGAGGGGCCCTGCCATTATTTTAAAATAAAGTTTTAAATAATCATTGTTACTTTTATTAATTTCTTCTTTTAATTTAAAATAATCAGGATGCTTTTGGATTGAATAAATATTATCAATTATTTTTGCTGATTTAATAAAAAGATTAATCAAAATTTTTTGATTGTCATTTAGTCTGGTTAAATCGGTTTCTATTTTTGTTATTTTAAATTTATTAAGAATAGATTTTGGATTAAAACCTTCGACAAGTTTCATTTTAATAATCCTTTTAATATAAAAATCATTTTATGTACAGCGTAATTTTTATAATATATATTAAAGGCAATTTATTGGAAAAGTGACCGAGAAATAATAAAATGCTGCTTTTATTCATAGCGTATATTATGCATTATATCAGAATTAATTCTAATAATGCAAGAATTTTTTATTATATTTATTGTGTTACTAACATCAAATTATTTTTAATATTTCTTCAAAATTACTGATGATTTTAAATGCACCTTCAATTTCATGAGATTCTGCAAAGCCATAATCTACGCATATCACTTTAATGCCTGATAAATTGCCACATTGAATATCTATGTTACTGTCGCCGACTATCAAAGCTTCGTTAGTCGATATATTATATTTATTTAAAATCGTTTTAATAGGCAAAATATGAGGTTTTTTGACGTTAAAAGTTTCCGGGGTAATGATTTCTTTAAAATATTTATTTAGCGAAAAATTATCGACTATTCGTTTTGTCATAACAAAAGGCTTATTGGTTAAAATTATATTAATTGTTTTTAATTTTTTTAAGGTTTTAATAACCCCGGTGTATAAACGAGTTTTTACTGTACAATTATCGTAGTAATGCTTTAAAAAAAGATGTAACGCTTCATCAATAGAAATAGCTTTATTACTAAAACATCTTTCAAGCAGATTTCCTGCCCCATTGCCGATAAACTTTTTTACAGTCTCTTTTGAATAAGTGTCATGATTATATAATTGCATTATATAATTAATTGAATCAGTAAGATCGTCCAGAGAATCTACTAGAGTCCCATCAAGATCAAAAAAAATTAATTTGTGTTTCATTCCGGGATTTAAATATCTCCAATTTTATGCTTTATTCTAATAATTTAAGAAAAAGCAATGTTATAAGTTAGCAGGTGGGGCATGCTTTTAACAATAAATTATTTAACTTAAACAGTCAATATAAAAATGAAAATTATTTTTTATGTTTTGTGATGAGCCTATATTTTGAAAATATTTTGCTGATTAAAAAATCATCATAGTTCCGTGATTTCTAAAGTTGAGAACTTTAATAGATTTTTCTCCGAACACAGGAGAAATAATTTTTTTGTAATTATCAATTTTATTTGTTGGTATAAAAACCTGGATGGTGCCAGCAAATCCTCCGCCATGGACTCTGCATGCGCCTGCATTGATTGATTTAATAAACTGATTTGTCATTGTTAGTGCAAGCAATAATTTTTGGTTTTTAGGATTTTCAGGATTAAAGCAGTTTTGTAGTATATTGCATGAAGAATTTCCAGATTCATTTATTAAAGATAAAAATGAGATGATGTCATTGTTTATTATTGCTTTCAACAATGAATCTACTCTTAAGTTTTCTTCAAAGAAATGAATGGATCGAAGAACCGCTCTGTCACCGAATTTGCTGGATAATATTTTAATATGTTTTTTAAAATCTTCATAAATAACTTCGCGAAGACATTCTTTTTTAAAGAAACCTGAGACGCTTTTCATTTCATAGGGTATATCAGCATAACAAGAAGTTAGATTTTCATGGCTTGCGCCGCTGTCTAAAATAAGCATGGAATATCCAAAATTAGACAGGTTAAAATTTACCTTGTTTACCCGGGGCTCGTCTTTTTCTTTGAAATCGATTTTAACTATACCGCCGAAAGCGCAGGCTATCTGGTCCATTAAACCGCTTGGCTTTTTCATATAATTATTTTCCGCGAATTGCCCTATCCGGGAAATGTCGGTTAATGATACACTCTTATCGTTAAATAAAGCATTTATTACTGTGCCGATCAATATTTCAAAACAGGCGCTTGAACTAAGTCCTGATCCCGGCATTACATCACTATCAATAAAAGCATTAAATCCACCTATCTTGAAATTATTTTTTGTAAATCCTACAGCAATTCCTCTAATCAATGAGTCAGTTGTGTTTGATTCTTTAACATTGCTATCCAGTTTTGATAAATTTACTTCAAATAGCTTGTTATAGTTTTTTGAATATATGCGTATTTTATTTATGTTGTTAATATTTGCAACTGCTATGGCATCTAGATTTATACTTCCCGTAATCACTTTACCGAGATTATGATCTGTATGATTGCCGATTATCTCTGTCCTGCCTGGAGTATTAAATAGGTGATATGTATTATTTTTAAAGTACTTTTTAAAAAAATTTACAGCGGCTTTATATCTTTTAATTTGCAGATTTATGATTTTTTCATCTTCACCATAAAAGTCGATAAAAAAATTTCTATATTCATCGGATTTGATAAAATTTTCAATTGTATTTATCATTTACTATATCCTTTAGGATGATTTTTTGCCCAGTTCCATGCGGTTTCTATTATTTTTTCTAAAGAGTTATATCTGGGTTTCCAATTTAAATCCTGCATTATTTTTTTTGAGCTGGCAACAAGTACAGCCGGATCACCCGGTCTCTTGTCAACAATCTTATAATTTATTTTTTTACCTGTGATTTTTTCCGCCATCTTAACCACTTCAAGCACACTGAACCCATTGCCATTGCCAAGGTTATATGCGCATGACTTGCCGTTATTTTTAAGATGATTTAGTGCAAGAAGATGAGCGTTAGCAAGATCTACTACATGTATGTAGTCCCGTACACAGGTACCGTCTGGTGTAGGGTAATCATTGCCGAAAATATTTAAAAATTCTCTTTTGCCAAGAGCAACCTCCAGAATAATCGGTATTAAATGACTTTCAGGATGATGTGCCTCGCCGATCTTATATGATTCATGAGCACCGCTTGCATTAAAATATCTCAATGCAATATAGGACATTTGATATGCATTTGCAAAATCTTCCATTATTTTTTCCATCATAAGTTTTGTTGTGCCGTAAACACTTGTAGGATTCTTGGGGCAATTTTCAGTAATAGGGTCTTCCACGGGATTACCGTAAACAGCCGCCGAAGAAGAAAAAACTATATGTTTTACTCCATTATCCTTCATGGAATGAAGTAATGTCAGGGTGTTTGCAACGTTATTCTGGTAGTAAATCAAAGGGTTTTCCATTGATTCTCCAACCTGTATAAAAGCGGCAAAATGTATTACAGAGTCAACCTTGTATTTTTTTATTGCATTATCAATGGCTTTTTTATTATTTAAATCTGCAACCACAAGTTTTACGCCTTTAATGGATTCTCTGTGCCCGTAACTTAAATTGTCAAATACGACAACATCCTTGCCGTTATCAATCAGCTCCTTAACTGTATGGCTGCCAATATAGCCTGCACCACCTGTAACTAGTACCGACATCTTATTCTCCTGATTTGTTATTTATAAAATGAATATCTTCCTGATTTTTTAAAATTAATGCTGATTTTTCAGGGGTTATATCCCTCTGTGGATTTGCCATTAATTCATAACCGACCATAAATTTTTGTATTGTCGCAGAACGCAAAAGCGGCGGATAATAATGCATGTGAAAATGCCAGTGTCCGTGTGACTCTTTATTGGTTGGTTTTTGATGTATACCCATAGAGTAAGGGAAATTTATCCTGAAAATATTATCATACTTTATACCGATTAGCCTTATAGCATCGGCATAATCGTTTTTTTGTTTTTCATTCATAAGATCAATGCTTTCCAGATGTGATTTTGGCAGTACCATGGTTTCAAATGGCCATACTGCCCAGAAAGGTATTAATACAATGAATGAGTCGTTTTCAAAGATTATTCTTTCGTTCAACGTTTTTTCTTTCTCAATATAATCACATAACAGACATGTGTTGTGTTTGTTCATGTATTCTTTTTGATTTATATCTTCTTTATAAGGTATAACCGGTATTGTTTCATTCGCCCATATTTGGCAGTGAGGATGAGGATTGGAGCAGCCCATCATTGCACCATGATTTTCAAATATTTGTACGTAATTGATGTAATCTATATTACCTATCTGGATATATTCATTAATCCATGCATCAATGACTTTTTTAATGTTTTCATTTTTCATCAATGCAAGTGTTAAATTATGTTCGGGTGAAAAGCATATAACTTTGCAAATTCCTCTCTCGCTTTTAGCTTTCAATAAAAGGTCATCATTTGCAAAATCTGGTATATCTCCAAGCAATGCTGAGAAATCATTGACGAAAATAAAAATATCTTTATATTGAGGATTTTTTATCCCTCCGGCTCTTTCATTGCCGGGGCATAAATAACAGGATGGATCGTAT
This sequence comes from uncultured Spirochaetales bacterium, assembly GCA_964531405.1. Classification (GTDB taxonomy): domain Bacteria; phylum Spirochaetota; class GWE2-31-10; order GWE2-31-10; family JAFGQB01; genus CAZHHK01. The sequence continues at coordinate 19,971 of CAZHHK010000060.1, forward strand.
TTCATTCCGGTATCGAGAGCTTTTTCTTCAATCTTGCCCTGCCATGGTCTTTTGGCTCTATGAGGGGAGACAAGCAGCCATTCTCCGGTTAAAGGATTATATCTGGTATGGGTATAGTCATCCAAGTACATCTAATCATCCCTTTAAAAAATATAGATAATTATATCATTCTATGAAGTAATTGTCATTAGGATATTTTTATTGAATAAAATAATAAATTAATAACTCCATTCTGTGTATAGTTGGTGTAAGATCATTTTGAGGTTTTCCATCAATAAGAGGTTTATCTAAAATCCATAGAACAAGGTTTATTTTTTTTTCTTTGGTCCATTTGGGCTGTTTAAATAAAATTCATTATAATGAAAAATCAAATAATATTTTGTGTTGTATTCACAAGTTAAAAATTTTTTTTTCATCTTTTAGAATATTTTTAATATGCTTTTGTGAATTTTTAATATCGTCTATTGTCAATAATTTACTGTAACTTGGATATATGATGTTGCTAAGTTAAGTAATTTTTATTGAAATAATATATAAAGTATATTTAAAATTTTTGATAGCGTAACAAATACGTGACCTAAGGTCTAAAAATTAAAAAGC
>CAZHHK010000061.1:0-19880 GCA_964531405.1 uncultured Spirochaetales bacterium
TATAATTTGTTTTAGATTATGTCATCAAAAAAGATAATTTTGGGACGCACTCTTAGGTATTATTGCATTAAAATTGATAGTCTAAAGGTGGGAAAATTTTTGCTAGATATTATTCCGGTATTAATGCATCAAGCAGTTCTTTTCTCCACGAATCGTTAGATGAGTTGTAAGCCCCGAACCCTGAACAAAATTCCCAATATGCCCAGAAGAATCCTCTGGCTTCTGCCTGTCTTGCTACAAAATCCGTCCATGCTTTCCTTGATGCTGTATCCGCTTTACTGTAAGCACCAAACTCGCCTATAAATATAGGGACATTGTCATGGCTGTTTGAGAAATTTTTAATTGTATTAAAATCATTTATTACTGCTTGTTTTTCTGCATTTGTTCCAGTCCATGTAGTACCTAGCCATGCCGAACTGCCGTCTGTCCACTCGGCTCCTTGGTGGGTAAATTGAAATGGATTATAATAATGCACAGTAACAATAATATTGGGATCAGTTGCATTATTAGGGATTACCAAACTGCTTAGTCCGTTTATCCCTCCCCATTCCGCCGTACCTATGATGATTTTTCTTGTCGTATTATTGCCGCCTGTAGCCCTGATAAGCATCCTTGCTTCTTCATGATAAATATTCCATAATGACGGAGTTAGATTGGCGTTTGGCTCATTCAAGATTTCAAAATAAAGATTTAATGAAAAATCTTTAAAATGATTGGCTATCTGTGTCCATAATCCTAAAAATCTGTCTTTATGAGCTGCTGGATTATTAAATAATTCATTATAATGATGTATATTTATAATGGTAATCAATCCTTCAGCGAGTGATGTGTTTACTACATGATCGACCCTGTTCATAAAATCAGTATTAATCGTATATGGAGCATCATTGTTTGCATGAGCTGACCACCTGATAGGTATCCTCAAATACTTAAAGCCTGCTTTCTTAATAGTATTAAAATATTCATCTTGTATGACAACTCCCCATTCTCCTTCATAAGAAGGCGACTCCAGTGCATTCCCCATATTTATACCGCTTAGAGGTCTTTCGCTTCTTGTAACATTCGTAATATACGTATAATCGTAACTTAGTTCGTCATTAAACGATCCACCGTTTGTTTTCCCATAATTGCATGAAAGAAAAATAATAAAAAGAGCGGTAAAAAATAGATATAATTTTCTCATAATAAAATACCTCAATATAAAATTATACATCAGAAGGATTAAAAAAAAACAAATTTTACAAAAAGGTGGAGATTAAAAGTGACAGAATTAATTATAAACATAGTTTGACTATTAAATCAAGTTAATAAAAAAGGCTGTGCCTTATAAACACAGCCTATATTAAAATTTTATTTATATTATTATTTAAATAATCCGGTCATTAGTATGCTTGCAACCAATGCCAAGATGGCATAAAATTCTGGCAAAGCACCCATAACAAGGCCTGCAACCAAGGTGTTGTGTCCCGAACCAATTGCAGAAGCGCTTGATGCACAAACCTTACCTTGATAAATTGCAGAAATCAGCGCTGCTAAGCCGAGCATGATACCTGCGCCAAATACAAGTGATGCATTATACATCGAAATATCCTGATTAACTTTACCCATATAGATAAAAAATCCAACAAATCCATAAATACCCTGTGTAGAAGGCAATACCGATGCAACAAGCAATTGACCGAAAGCATCAGGCTTTTTTTTAAGCCCGCCGATTGCAGCGCTACCGCTTATAACAAGGCCGATCGCTGAGCCACAACCTGATAGACTGATCATCAATCCCAATCCAACTGCGGCTAAAATAAATGCGATATTAACTGTTTCTGGATTCATATTTAATTCTCCTTATTTGTTTTTATTTAAAATTTTATTTTTAAAAGGTGAATAAACCAGCCCTCCACCTTCAAAACTTACAGATTTATAAAATTCAAGCAAAATTAATCTTAATGGATGTACAAAGGCACTCAATGCAGCCAATGCCATGTTTAAACCATGGCCGACAACCATAATTAATATCATCCCCAAATATGCTAACGGAATAATTGGTATAGAATCTCTAAGCATAAATGCAATTTTATTAAAAGCATTACCTAACAATGATCCTGCAAGTCCCAGAGCAAATAACCTTATATAGGATAAAATATCCCCGGGTACGCCTGTTATTACCCCATATAATTCCCATAATCCTCTTAATGGTCTTAAGAAGATTTTAGTTTCCAGATTATTAAATAGCAATAATAATACAATTCCAACAATACTTAATATTACTCCATACTTATTTTGGTCTAATATTTTTTCGTCTGGTATCAATGAAATCCAATAACCAAGTTTAATAGGTCCTGCGTTTAAGTCGCTTAAGCCTGTACCCAAAATACTTGATAAAAATGGCATTACCAGTATAATTAAACCTGACACAAGCATGATAATCGAAATTGGCTGTAAAAAACCAAAGAATCCATATTTTTTATATCTGTTAACTGATTGCAAAATAAACCCTATGAATACTTGGATTATGCCCAATATTAATGCAAACCCCATGGCTTGGTACATATCACCATAAACTATTCCTTTTTTTAAAGATGCAGGAATAATTTCCATTTCTGATATTTTAACTCCAAAAAACGTATCCAGAATATATCCGCCAAAAATTGTAGTAAGACTAATTACTAATCCAAGCAATAATATAGGTCTTAAATTTTTGCTTCTAATAAATATTAAAGCTATAATTACTCCTATTAATAAGATAAACCCATATCCTACATCGGCTAAGCACAGCCCGAAAAATAAAGCAAAAAATGGTGCAAAAAATGGAGTCGGATCAACTTCATTATACTGTGGCAGACTATGCATATTGGTAATAGGCTCGAATAATTTTGAAAAAGGATCGTTTTTTAATAAAACAGGTACATTGTCGTTTGGAGATGGATCTTCAATTAAATAAACCACATCTTCTCTATTAAGAAGATTTATAACTTTTTTTGTCATATCTTTAGGAAACCAACCTGTTATAATTAACACTGCACCTTGAGCTTCCTGTATTAAACTTGCATCCGTTATGCTGTATGACAATTTATCATCCAGTTCCAGTAAATGTTCCTGGATAAAATGCAAATAACCTGTATATTCAGCAAGAATTTTTTCCTGATTAAAAATGTCTTCATTTATTTTTTCTAACTCACCATATATTCTGTCCAAACTTTTAATCGGTAATTTTATTTCATTTGCAGAAAGCTCCTGGCATGACTCTCCATTATTATAGAAAACAACAAAATAAACAACGCCTTTATAAATGTTTATTACTTCATATGCGAGATTAGATTTATCAAATTTTTTAAATTTTGATTTTTTCATAGAATAAAATTTAATATCTATTCCAATATTGATCAATCTATTTATATTTTCAGGTTCAAAATCACTCCAGGGATAGATTAAATCTATTTCTTTTTGCATTTGTTCTTTTAATGAATTTAATTGATTTAATTTTTCATACTCTTGATTCAAATTATTTATTGTTTCATCGAGAGAAAGATTAAGCTTTTTTTTGGGCTTTGTTTTCTTTATCTCTTTACCTATTTTAATTAGCAAATTTTCAGCTTTTTTATACTTTTGTATCTCATCTTTTAAATAAATGATTCTCTCGTTTTCTACAGATGCATTTACTTCCAAATGCACAAGACCGAGATCCTGCAAATTTTTTAAAAATTTTTCTTTAGAATTATGATAAACAATAAGTGATAATTTTTTCATCCTAGCAATCATTTATTCTAACTCTCCTTGCTTAACTGTCTCTGCTTGGTTATTTTTTGAGCCGCTTTTTCAAGGTTTTCAACATCTTCCAAGAACCTTTTAATCTTCAATATCGCCTCGGAATAAGCAGGTATTTGCACCTTTTCATAAAGGTTTACCTTTTGAGTTGTTTTTTTTCTGCCGTATTCGAGAATACTTATTGATTTTTCCATTATTTTTATTTTAGTCAATAATTCTGTGATTTCTTTTAATATTGCTACTCCACTTGTAAGCCACGCAGGATTGATAAACCTTGAAAAATCCTTTATTTCATATTTTATTTCATTTAACTCTGGTATTTTAACTCCGGCTATTTTCTTTTCATCCATCAATACTTCTTTTAAGGTAAAAATTTCTTCAGGAAATTCCGCCATCAATCTTCTCATAGATTTCAATGAATTTATTCTGTTGTCGTATTCTTCTTTAAGATCTTCTAGCATCTCCTTGTATTTTTTTACAGTAAGCCTCAATGCAGATTCTTTGCTCTTTAAGGTAGGAAGAGCATTCTGTCTTACTGCTAGCTGTTTTCTTAAAGCCTGTAAAGATATCTTGTTAAACTGAAATTTAATAGCCATCTCTTATTTTTCCTTCCAGTATTTATCCATAAGGTTTTTCTTTATCGCAACCTCTGTTTTTGTAAAATATTTTGCAAATAACTCCCATGCTGTATCAAGCATCTTATCGACCTCTATATTTATATCTATAGCGAGCAATTCCTTTGAATAATCGAATGAGAATTTTATAGCTCTTTCATCATAATCTGTAAGATCAAACCCGTTATCTCTCTTGGTCTTTGCATTTGCAGCATCCGCAAACAGCCTGATTGCAGCATTCATAACCTGAGGATGATCTTCCCTTGTTTTCTTGCCTATAACCAACTGTTTCAATCTGGATAATGATCTAAATGGATCGATGATTACTTTGTTTATATCTGTATCCTTTCTTAAGAATAACTGCCCTTCTGTTATATACCCTGTGTTATCAGGTATAGCATGGGTGATATCGCCTCCGGATAGAGTGGTTACTGCAATTATAGTAATAGACCCACCTTCTGGAAACTGTACAGCTTTTTCGTAGATCTTTGCAAGATCAGAATAAAGTGATCCGGGCATTGAGTCTTTTGAAGGTATCTGATCCATCTTGTTTGAAACAATAGCAAGGGCATCGGCAAACAGAGTCATATCGGTCAATAAAACCAGTACTTTTTGGTTTTTATCAACGGCAAAATACTCAGCAGCGGTCAATGCCATATCTGGCACAAGGAGTCTTTCTACAGGAGGATCTTCGGTCGTATTTATGAAACAAACGATTTTATCAAGTGCACCAGCATAATCAAAGAGGTTTTTGTAATAAAGATAATCATCATTTGATAAGCCCATGCCTCCGAGAATGATCTTGTCTGAATCCGCTCTTAAAGCAACATTAGCCATTACCTGATTGTAAGGCTGGTCAGGATCAGCAAAAAAAGGTATCTTTTGACCTGTAACAAGAGTATTGTTTAAATCTATACCTGCTATGCCAGTTGTAATTAACTCGGAAGGTTGTTTCCTTCTTACCGGATTTACTGAAGGTCCTCCGATTTCTCTAATTTCACCTTCGATTTCAGGTCCACCATCAATCGGTTTGCCGTATGGGTTAAAAAATCTGCCTGACAACTGATCCGAAACTTTAAGTGTTGGTGGACTACCTAAAAATACAACCTCAGCATTCGTTGCGATTCCTTCTGTCCCTTGAAATATCTGTAATGTTACTTCATTGTTGTTTATTTTAATAACCTGTGCTGGTCTTCCATCAACATAAGCCATCTCTTCATTCATTACACCGGTTGCATTAAGTGTACATGTTGCCTTGGTCAGCTTGGTTATTTTTGTATATATTTTTTGAAAAGCCTGTGCCTGCATTAGCTTACACTCCTCTCTCTTAATATTTCTTTTAATTCATTTTCAAAATTATAAAAACTTTCTTTTTTAAATTCACTATAATTCATTTGTTTTAACACATTAATTATACTTTTAAAATATGAAGCTACTTTTTCAAAACTTTCGAATTTATAATTTCGCCTACAAACATCCATTACGAGGTTAAGCATGTATCTCTGTCTTTCAAGAGAACTTATCGAATCAATTTTATCAAAAGCATCCTGTTGCAATAAAACAAAATCTATTGTTTCTGCTTTCCAAAAAGTTATGTGGTATTCTACAGGGACACCATCATCGCCCAGAATGTTTATCTGATCGTAAGATTCCTTGCCTCTTAATAGCCAGTTTTTAGCATCAAGCACATTGTCTACCCATTCACTACCTACATGCTTTACAAGGTATTCCTTAACCTCATCGTATTCAAGATATTTGGAATAGCTGTCTATTGGATCTATCGCCGGATATCTTTTGGAATCCGCCCTGTTTTGTGACAACGCATAAAAGCACCTTGCACTTTTTTTTGTTGATTCTGTTACAGGCTCTTTTAAGTTACCGCCTGCGGGAGATACGGTACCGATAAATGTAATAGAGCCAGATTTACCATTATTCAAATAAACAATGCCGGCTCTTGAGTAAAAATTGGAGATAATCGCAGGAAGGTCCATAGGGAATGCATCGGGTCCAGGTAATTCTTCAAGTCTATTTGACATCTCCCTTAAGGCTTGAGCCCATCTTGATGTTGAATCAGCAAGAAGTAGCACTTTTAATCCCATAGACCTGTAATATTCTGCAATCGTCATTGCAGTATATACGGAAGCCTCTCTTGCTGCTACCGGCATATTAGATGTATTACAGATTATGGTTGTTCTTTCCATGAGCTTTCTGCCAGTCCTTGGATCAATGAGTTCGGGGAATTCCTTGAAAATTTCTACAACCTCATTTGCTCTTTCACCGCAGGCAGCCATTATAATAAGATCAGCTTCTGCATTCTTTGATATTGCGTGCTGCAATACGGTCTTACCGCATCCAAATGGTCCCGGTATAAAGCCAGTCCCACCATTAACCATAGGATTAAAAATATCAATAACTCTGATTCCCGTTTCCATTATCTGGAATGGTCTTGGTTTTTCTTTATAAGCTTTAATCGGCACTTTTACAGGCCATTTTTGAACCATTGTGATCTTTTTTTCCTCGCCTTTATCATTTTTAATAACTGCAATCACATCATTAACAGTATACATGCCTTCACTATTGATGGATTTAATAATCCATTTACCATTGTAAATAAATGGTACCATTATCTTATGATCTATCCAGTTTTCCTTAACACTACCAAGCCACTCTCCACCTGTTACTGTATCACCAGTTTTTGCAAGAGGTTTAAAATCATATTTTTTTGTTTGATCTATAGGACTTGTGTACTCTCCTCTCTTTAAAAACATTCCCGTTTTAGTATCAAGATCGTTTTGCAAGCCATCGAGATTTTTTGAAAGCAAACCGGGTCCCAATTCTACTTCAAGCATGTGTCCGCTGAATTCTACGTCCAATCCTACTTTCAACCCTCTTGTATTCTCAAAGACCTGCGCATAAGCAAGATTACCGTTTATCTTTATAACCTCAGACATCAATCTTTCTTCACCGTTTATTATATAGCAAATTTCATTTTGCCCTACTGGGCCAGACGTCTCTATGGTAATAAGATTTGATATAATCCCTACAAGTTTACCTTTGGTCATTATTTTAATTACCTCCATCTAAAAATCTTCACCAAATTTTATACTGTTGTTTATTTTATTTATAAAATTGTTCAACATTTCTTCGCCTTTTTTTTCATTCAATTTAAGCCATCTTTCTACAGAAGCTAGCTTTATCATATATGCAAATACGGCTCTTTCATTAAAATGATCCATAGCTGTCATATCATCTAATTTATCCCATCTTATATCCTCAATACATCTTTCTATCTTTACAAGGTCATCTGTTTTATATGCTTCAAGGAGTTTATCAAGATAATAAACTGTACTGCCAAGACCAAAATCTGCATTGTTGTTTTTAACAATAGCATCATAATAATCACCGCATGGGATTATTTTATTACCCAATTCTTGATTATTTTTCCTTAGTGATAAAGCTGATTTGAAATTCATAAGTTCAAGTTCAAAATTAAAATATTCTTTAATAAAGGCGTTTTTAAAATTGTCTATTTCTTGATAAAGCATTAAAGTTAATTCATCTATTTCAAGGAGTTCAGGATATAGTCTTTTATTGTTTTTCTTGTTAAAAAAATAATCTGCAATAAAAGGCAAAAATTTATCCGTATCTTTCAAATTTTCTTCAAATTCTTCCTTGCTGTAATAAGAAGGATAAATATAATCAAAATCTTTTTTTTGATGATAATTAATCACATTTTTAATGTCATTAAATAAAAAAACTTTCTTTAAATTATCAAAATCTTTATCATTTAACTCCTGTGAACAAAAATCAATAACATCATTAATATCAACTATTTTTTTACCAAGATCTACTGATAATTCAATTAAACTCGATACTAAATAATAATAATTTTTAGCCACACTTTTATCCTTAAAATAATTATGAGAAAATGATTTCTTTCGTTTTAGGTTTTAAGAATGACTTAAAAAACTCTTCAAAATCAGCATCGGTAAATGAAAGAATAAAGCTTCCATCTTTTGAAGATATTTTAAATCCACCGGACATCCTATCCTCAAATTTTAATTCAACGCCTTTGCCCAAAAGCTCTCCCGAATTCTTTTTGAAATGATCAAGCAGCTCTTGTTTTGCCTTTGACGGAAGAATAAGATCAAGGTTAAGAGCCTTATCTTTATCGTCCCATTTTTCTACAATGGTTTTAATAATGTTTTTGATAAATTCCTTATCATCAAGAGCTTTCTTTATGTCTACGGAAAATGCATTGGACGATATTAATTCCGTGATCTTTTGCTTTAAACTCGACATTGCCTGATTAGCGGCAAGCTTCAATTCGGAATTCACCTTATTTGTAAGTTGAGTGGAGTCATTTTTTGCTTTTAAAATAATCTCCTCTGCTTCTTTTTTAGCATTATTTATTATTCTTGATGCTTCATCTTTTGCATTAGATAGAATAACTTCTGCCTCTTTTTTAGCCTTGTCGACTCCCTCGTCGTATATCCTTTTAGTCAATTCTTGTAATTTTGATTCCATTTTTATATCCTTAAAATATAATAAATTTATTGCTTCGGTTTTTTCTTTAAAGCAGAATTTGCTTCTCTTTTTATGATATCTCCATAATTAGGACTTAGCGATAAAAAAGTAAGCTCTTCTACCCCAATAGCATTTGATATACTGCCTATTGCTCTAATTAAAGCAACAAACAATTTATTCCCTTCTTGTTCGGTGAAACCTAATTTAGCACCTCTGTTTGTTTTATCTATAAAAAAGTTTAAAAAGTCAACCAATGCCCTGCAGGAGTCCTCGCTATTTATATTCTGTAAAGCTTGAATAGTAGTAAGTCTGGAATTTATGTCCCTATCAAAGCTCCATTTTTTAACAAGCAGGTCAACAACATCCTTACCTCCAGCCTTATAATTCCCAAGATTTACGGCTGCTTCATTCCTGATTTCATTTTGGATACTCTGTTGAGTATCGGATGAACTTGTTGTCATAGATAATGATAATGCCGTTTTACATGCCAATATCTTATTTTCATTAGGCGAATTCGAATTTATAGCATAATATAATGCATTTAAAATCATCGTTTGATTTGACTCGTCTTTCATATACTCTGCGCAAAGCGGCGCTGGATCATTGGTCATTTTACTAAGTATTTCCTGAGCGCGCTTACGTATTTTTGTTGCATAACCAGGGTTAGCAACATAAAAAAGATATTTAAATGAGCTTGTGTCATTAAAATACCCTATAGAGTCAACCAAGTTATATATATACCCGTCTGGGAAATCTTTTCTGCCCTCCCTGTTGCTGTTGTTTGCAATATACAATAAATTATTCAGCCATGGAAGCAAATCTTTATTGCCAATTTTGCCAATTACTAAAAGGATTTCACTTTTATAGGCAAAATCTGTTACCTTATCAAATATTTTTTTTAACTGAATGGCTCCGTTTTTTATATCAGCATTCTTAACTAGCAAAACCGTATTATAAACCCATTCATTATATAAAGCCTGATCCTTATTGTTAGGCACACTATAAACAGCCTGATCATTTAAAATACCAACAACAAGATTCTCCATATCTTTTGATGGATTTTCCAGTAATTTTTTGCTTATTGCCAGTTTATCCTCAATGTTATTGCTCTTTTTATACAAAATTTCCAAAGTTTTCAAGTCTGTTTGACAAAATATATTAAAATTAATTAAAATAAAAGCAATAATGACTTTATAATTTTTAAAGTTCATTTTACCCCCCTTTAAAATAGTAAAATTAATTTTATTTTTATTTTAAAACTAAGTCAATATAAAATGATAGGAAAAAAAATTAAAGAAAAATATCTAAAAATAATTAAGTATGGTTTTATTTAATCAACAATTCTGTCCTACCAATCTGTAAAATATCGTCTTTTTTTAATTTTATATATTTATTTGGAGGGACCTTCTCATTATTAACAAAAGTACCGTTTGTACTTGCCATGTCTTTGATGAAATATTCATCTTTTATTTTTTGTATGAAAGCATGAAATCTTGAAGCCAGGTTATCATCAATAATTATATTATTGCTTTTTTCCCTGCCAATGGTTATCTTCGTAGCTATTTTATAAAACTTCCCTTTAAATGCGAGTTCCAGTTCCTTGACGCGTTTATATTTTTTTAGTCTTTGCCCTAAAATACTTGTTGATTTAAAAGTATCATCAGACATAAATATAATCCTTAATATAAAAGTATATTCTTAGATATTTTAATTGTAAATTATTTTTTTTATTTATTACTTTTAAAATATGGATTTGCCATTATTTAAATGAATTAATATAACTAGTTCTTAAAAATTTCTTAGGATAATTATGTAAAAATATATATTTTATAAATCAAGTTACATTTTTACCCTGGGTTTTATTATATTTACTTTTCTATATTTTGCTCTCGCCCAGTTACCAGCATTATCTTTTACATAGTACGTCAATATATATAGACCGAGAATATTTGTATTAACTTCCCCCGATATAACAACTTTTCTTGAAATATTTCCATCTTTATTATCCATTGCTATGTAACCCGGCTCAACATATCTTCCTCCCTGCTCTATATACATTACTTCGGGGCCTTTTAATTTAATATAAGGCTTTTTGTTATCCCTTAAATTATTAGTACCTTTATTATTGTTTGACATGCTTTTAAAACTATCCATAGTAAACTGTAAATTATTACATTGACAGCCAATAATAATTAATAAAATAGCGCTTATTAATCCAATTTTAAAAATATTTATATTTTCCCTCATAAAAAAATCTCCTTAGATTTATATTTTAGTAAACAATTATATATCATAATTCTCAATTATCAATATGTTTTTGTAAAATTTGTACTATTTTTTGTGCTCCTCAAATTCACATGGTTTTTTATTTATTGACTAAACAATCAAAATATTCTAAATTTATTGAAAAATATGGAAGAACACTATTCTTGGGCAAATATCTATATAAAATGGATTAATAGGATAATGCCTATTATTACAATACTCGCAATAATAAGCCTGATAATAGAACATGGTTTTTATATTAAATCATCATTATATTTAATAATAAACCGTTTTAATCTGGTCATAATACAATTTTATTTTATTCAATACATTTTTAAGCTTGCTACATGTAAAAACAAACTGACATTCTTAAAGGCACACTGGTTTGAAACACTGCTTGCTTTTTTGATTTTAGTAGAAACTTCATGGGTTTTAAGTGTCTTTGGATTAGGGTTTTTAAAAAAATATTTCATTAGTAACATTGATATTGTTACAAGAGTTTATATAATTTTAGCTCAATTTCTCATTATTCTTACTTTTATACCTGATGTAATGAAATACAATCAAAACTTAAGTAAGTTAAAATTTCATCCAGCTTTTATTATTTTATTAAGTTTTATGATTGTAATAATAGTAGGATCATTGCTTTTAATGCTACCAAAAGCAGTAAGATTTCCATACAAAATTTCATTTATCGATGCCCTTTTTACTTCAACAAGCGCCACTTGCGTGACTGGCTTAATCGTTCTTGACACACCTAAAATGTTTAGTCCGTTTGGACAGATAATAATACTCTCACTAATACAAATTGGGGGTATAGGTATAATTACAATATCGAGTTTTTTTATGATGTTTTTTGGTAAAGGTATAGGCATAAAAGAACGAGTGTTTTTAAGGGATGTGATAAGCATCGAAAATTTTGATACTTTACTTGAAGTTTTAAAAAATATAATTATAACTGTTTTTTTTATTGAAATCATTGGAGCTTTTTTGCTTGCATTATCCTGGCTAAATCAAGGCTGGTCATTTCATAAATTACTGTTTAACTCTATCTTTCATTCTGTATCGGCTTTTTGCAACGCCGGATTTTCAACATTCAGTGATAGTTTTATTCAATTTAAGGCAAACGTAAGTATAATTTTAATTATTTCTGCTCTTATTATATTAGGCGGTCTGGGGTTTGTTACAATAATGGATATAGTAGGATATAAAATTTTATCAAAGGTAAAGATAAAAAAGCCGCATTTTAAAGTTCAGACAAAACTGGTTTTAATAGTTACTATTATTTTAATCTTTGTGGGATTTATAAGTTTTTTATTAATAGAGCCTATATCAAAACAACTTGATATTAAAACTAAATTACTAACAGCTTTTTTTACATCTGTTACATCAAGAACTGCAGGTTTTAATACAATAGACATGGGATTATTATCTACTCCCATGTCATTATTTTTAATAGTTTTAATGTTTATAGGGGCTTCTCCCGGCTCAACAGGAGGAGGAATTAAAACCGTTACTGTCGCCGTTTTATGGATAAGTATTGCTTCTATTTTAACAGGCAAAAAAAGAGTCGAAGTATTCAAAAAAAATATCCCATTTGTCATTTTAAATAGATCAATAATAATATTCTTTTTCTCAATTATATTTATTTCTTGTATAACATTGATATTAACCATTACAGAAAAAAGCCCTTTACTTGATATAATGTTTGAAGTTGTTTCTGCATTTGGCACAGTAGGTTTATCAAGAGGACTAACCCCTAATCTTTCATTGGTTGGTAAAATAATAATAATAATTGCTATGTTTATCGGCAGAATTGGTATATTAACACTTGCTTTTGCAATTGCCAACCCAAAAGACCAGAGTACACGAATAGAATATCCAGCAGAAGATGTAATGGTCGGTTGATAGTTTTATTAAAAAATAGGAGCGTAATATGAAATATATGGTAATAGGACTTGGAGCTTTCGGTAAAACTTTAGCAATGAGTCTTATGGAAAATGAAGTTGAAGTTGTTGCTATTGATTCAAACATGGAGATGGTTGATGAAATTCAGGACGATGTAACCTATGCAGTTTGTCTTGACAGTACCGATGAAAAAGCCTTATTGAGTCTGGGGCTTGAAGACTTTGACTTTGCAATTGTCTGCATAGGAGGGGATTTTGAAGCAACACTTTTAACCAGTGTTTTATTGAAAAATGGCGGAGTTAAACATGTAATCACCAGAGCCAGTGATCCAATACATATTAAGATATTGAAGGCAGTCGGTATAGACGAAATTATAACTCCAGAAATCGAAGTTGCAGAAAAACTTTCATATAGGCTTATTTATAAAAATTTATTCGATATTATTCATATCGATGATAGCATTGCAGTTGTAAGAATTAAAGCCCCAGAGACGTTTGTAGGTAAAACAATCGGCGAATTAAACTTAAGGGCAAAATATAAAATCAATGTAATCGCAATTGAAGAAAAGTTAAGTAAAGATATCCAGAAAGATAAAAAGCAAAAAATTAGAAAAGGTTTAATTGTAAACAATACGCCAGGAGCAGAAACAGTTATTAATGAAGAAGATGTATTAATTGTGACTGGCGATGCAAAAGATTTAAAAAAATTGACAATAGAAATATGATTTTTGCCTAAAAGGTATTCCATTTGACTGCTGACTATTTATTTGTTATATAAATAATCGATATTATAAAAATATTTGCTTGTTAAAAACTAAATGGAAAATGTATATGGAAATTTTGTATAATAAAAACAAAATTGATTCTTCTATAATTGTTTTTACTTCTCTAATTTTAATAGGATTAATATTTTCAAGTATCACATTGCATCAAAAGGTTTTTAAAACATTATTAATTTTCATATTCGATTGCTTATTGTTATTTATGTTTATGGTAAAAGTAGTTTTTTATAAAAACAGTCTAGATAAAAAACCTATATATTTAACATACTTCCTATTTTATTTCTTTTTTATAACTTTTCAATTCGCAGTATCCTTTTTTTCAAAAGAAGTAAGTTATGACAGAAATTACTATTATGGAAATTATATTCTTTTAATTTTATTTTCCACATTGGTTTATCTTAACTTAAAAAGTTTAAATGATATAAAATACGGATTAATTATTATAAGCATTTTCTTTATAATAATAACCTTTTGGTGTATTGTAGAATTTTATAATGCTCGCATAGCTTCTACAATAGCGCAGTTATATCCTAATGCAGTGATAAACGATTTAACAGTGAGTCAAAAGCGCACGCTTTTAAACGAAGCTGTTTCAAAACATGGGTATGTTTCATTTAAAAATGTTTTTAAAAATTTCAGACCGTCTTTATCGTTTGGCAATGTAAATTACTTTGCTGGATTTATAATAGGATTGATGCCTCTTCTCTTTGTTTCTCCGATAATTTTATACGACAAGCAAAAACCTTTTTACAAAAATTATCTATCGATAAGTATGATATTGGTATCTTTAGCAAGTATAATACCTTTGATCTTTACCCAGACAAGAGCCGCTCAGGTTGGTTGGCTTTTTGGATGTTTTTTTATTTTATTCTTTTGTCTGTTTCTTATGACAATAAGGACTCCTTTTATAATAAAAACGATAATAGGCGTATCTATTGTTTTGCTTATAGTTATTCTATCTTTTATTACAATAAAAAATATAAATTCAATTCCATTAATACAAAAATTTTTCCCGAGAATTTCGGATACAATGACTAATATCAATTTTCAATTAAAAGACCGTATTAATGGCTGGGAAGGCGGATTAGGTTTATTTAAAAAGCATCCACTTACTGGTGCCGGATTAGGCACTGTATATGCAGCATCATTTAAATATACGAATAAATATTTTCTTATTTATTCTGCGTCAAATTCATTCAAACATTCCCACAGTGAATATGTTGAAGTGTTAGGTGAAGGAGGAATATTAGGGCTGATTTTCTTTATTTCTCTTTTCGGTTTTGTTATAACAGCACTTGTCATTCAAGCTTTTTCAAAAAAATATGATTATAAATTCAGAGTGTTATCCATTGCTACAGCATCAGGTATAATAAGCATGCTCTTACTGCAGATTTTTTGTCTTTCATTAAGAATGAGCGTTACGATGTCAGCTTATTTCTTTTTAATCGGCTTAGGAATATTTTTAATTTCATATAAAAACAATGCATTTTTGGAAGGCCAGACAAAAAAGTCAAAGGAAAAAGCACTTAAAAAAGGTTCATTCATGAATAAGCAATTAAACAGAAATGGACTGTTATTCATAACATTTATAATTGCTGTATTAATAATAACCGGTTTTATTCTTTTTATAAGACTTTTTAAATGCGAATATAATATAGTTAAATTTATAGATACCAAGAACAAGCTTTTAAAAGATGGTGATTATAAGAGGTTTGATGAACCTCAAAAATTCCTGGACAATGCCATACGGATAATGCCCGAAAATGTTTATGCATGGAATGAAAAATGGCAGATGGATTTTTATATTTTTTTGCAAAACAGTCAGGATGAGTCTAATGTAGAAAAATATTTTGCAAGCACCGAAAATGACCTTGATTCAATAAACAGAATAATCCCCGGCTACCAGGAAATTTATTCAAAATATGCGCATCTTTATGTCCAGAAGATCGTATATTATAGCCAGAGATATGATTATTATAAAAACCCTGATGATCTATTAAAAATGGATGAAGTGAAAAAAACCGCATTTGATTATTTGAATAAAGCTCTTGATATGAATTTTCTTGATTTAAACAATCATATCAATAGATTAATTTTATTAAACAGCTATAATGACAGAAAGCACTATGAAGATTACTTAAAGGATTATATTAATGCAAAAATTTATATCGATTTCTGCAAATCAAGAAGAATCATTAAAGAAAATTTAGAGATCAATTATGGCGAAAATGATAATTTAATCCAAAAGAATAATAAATATTATTTTACAATAAGCAATAGTGATATAAAAATGATTGCCGATAATATTTTTTCTTATAAAGATTTTAATTCTTTTGGCGATCTTCAATATGCACTTAATGATATGACGGATAAGATTTTACAAAGACTTTATTTAAAAGTTAATAAAACATGAAAAATTTGAATTTATTATTTATTTTAATTGTTTTTATTATTTCATGCAAGACAAATTCAACCCAAAAAACAATAGATAAATTTATTTTAAATAAAGATGATTATAATAAATTCGATGACAGGTACTCAAAATACAAGTATATTAATAAATCACTTAACATGACAATGGATTTTGATTCGGAATGGATAATAATAACAGATTATCAAAACTTCGATGATTTTCAAAAGAAATTTGCAAGATACTTTTCAACAGCTTATAGTGAAGTGTTGTTTCTCGGATTTAATGATAAAAAAAACATTGGGTTAAGGGCTACAGTCGAAATCCTGGGACTGAGCAATAAGGATTATGTGGATAAAATAAAAGCTACCAATATATTAGATCAAAATAACTATAACATAACTATTATTAATGATAAAGAAATAAATCTAAAGAATATTCAAGCGTACAGTTTGATCTACGAAATAAAATTAAATGAAAATAATTATTTCATATTTGATACGATTATTTTTAAAGATAATAAAAATAACTTCAGGATCGATATTTGGGTAAATAAAAAAAATTATGAAAAACAGAAAGATTATATACAATCTTTATTTCAAACAATAGATATTATAGAAATGAACGACGATAAGGTAAAAGACGAAACTATGGATACTAAAAAGCAGTAAAGGATTATAAAATGTTTATCGATTTATTAAGAAAGCGTAGAAGCATACGAAAATATAAAAAAACAGAAATTGCAAAAAATAAACTCGATATTTTAATTGAAGCACTGTTGTTGTCCCCTACTTCTCGTGGGATAAATCCATGGGAATTTATAATAGTAGATGATCCCAATTTATTAATTAGTTTGTCAAAAGCAAAGATCCATGGATCAGAATTTTTAAAAGATGCCGCCATAGGTATCGTAATCTGTGCCGATGAAAAAAAATCAGATGTCTGGATTGAAGATTGCTCAATAGCCGCGATAATTTTACAATTAACAGCTGAGTCTTTAGATTTATCAAGCTGCTGGATACAAATCAGAAATAGAATGCATAATAAAAAAATCACTTCTGAAGAGTATATAAGAAACCAACTGAATATACCAGAAAATATAAAAATAGAATCTATTATTGCAATAGGCTATCCAGATGAAAAGAAAAAGCCATATTCAAGAAATTACTTGAATTTTAAAAAAATTTTCTTGAATAAGTACAACAAAAATTATTATAATCCTGATTAATTTTTTTATGAATATTTTAGCAAAAAAGTAAGGTAATTGTATGTCAGATATAAATCTGGAAAGCATTATAAAAAAGCACGGGTTAATAATATTCATACCTATAATAATTATTATCTCTTATTTTACTTACCTTAATAACTATACTAATCCACAAGCATTATACTGGGATGAAAACTACTATTTGACATCGAGTCAAAAATATATA
Source organism: uncultured Spirochaetales bacterium (assembly GCA_964531405.1). Taxonomy (GTDB): domain Bacteria; phylum Spirochaetota; class GWE2-31-10; order GWE2-31-10; family JAFGQB01; genus CAZHHK01. The sequence goes on from CAZHHK010000061.1 coordinate 17,701, forward strand.
GACAGAGTTTTTTTCTTTGAATCTCATCCTCCTTTAGGCAAGATGCTTATAGCATTAAGTGAAAAAATTTCTGGTGTAAATAAAAATATAGATAAATATTATTTCAATGGGTCAGATTTTATAAGTAATGTCCCTGATGGGTATAATTTTGCCGGAGTGAGATTCCCGTCAGCTTTTTTAAGTTTTTTATCCAGTATAATATTTTTTTTGATTTTATATTTTTTGTTCAACAACACCATAATATCATTTTTGTTTATCTTTTTATACATGTTTGACAATGCTCTTATCCTTCATTACCGCGGAGCAATGCTTGACGGGCAGCAGATGTTTTTTATATTACTGGCAATACTTTATTTTACAATAACAATAAAAAAAGAATCTGTTAAAATTTATGATTATTTAATTTTGGGACTTTTGGTAGGCATTGTAATATCTTTTAAGATCAATGGATTGATATTTTCATTATTATTTTTTTTTCTTTTTGTTATTGAAAACAAAGACAAGATTTTTTCTTTAAAAATAAAAGTTAAAGATTTATTCGTGTTTTTTTTAAAGCTATCTGCATCTTTTATAGGAATGATTTTTGTTTATTTTTTAGTATTCTACATACACTTCGTTATATGTATAAACACAGTAGATAACTCCGAAAATCATTTTGCAAAATATCAAATATCCAACGAATACAAACAAATTTTATTAAAAAAGCAAAATGCGAATCCATTATATTTTTTCATAATGTTTAAAGATTATCAGGCATATATGAAAAGATATCATCAAAATGTGCCAAAATTGGATCTATGTAAACCAGGCGAAAATGGCAGTCTGCCTGTTGGCTGGCCTCTTGGTATTAAAAGCATAAATTACAGATGGGAAAGAAATGACTACGAGGCAAAATATCTTTATCTGCAATGTAACCCGATTTCATGGTTGATTGGATTAATCGGGTTTTTGCTGTCATTTGTCTTAATCTCTGCAAAATTAGTTTTTAAGCATCAAATAAAAAATATTAAAATTTTCCAGATGATTGTTGTTTTTTTTGTCATTTATGTTTCATATATGATAGCTTTGCTTCGTATAAACAGGGTTATGTATCTTTACCATTATTTCATCCCGCTTGTTATGACCTTTATATTATCATATTTGATTTTTGTTTATATTTTTGAAGAATTATTAAACAATCTTTCAAAAAGAATCTATATTGCTACATCAGTTGTATTCTTAATCGTCTTTCTTTCATTCTTATGGTTTAGTCCTTTAACTTATTATCTGCCGTTAACAAAAACACAATTTTACTTAAGAAGCTGGGTTCAGTTTTGGCAATTGATAAGTGTAAATTAAGATCTGGATAAGACGAATATATTTTTATCGTCAATCAATAATACATTTAAATTTAAAATATTAGCAATATACCTTATTGTTTTTTCTGAATAAAAAGAAACATGTGTTATGTCATTTTTATACCACCATTTTTCAAATAATTCAGAATTATTATGATGAAACAATGTCGTGCCAGCTATAATACCATTTTTATTTAGATGATTAATAAACAGTCTGAAATATTTTAATGGATCATATAGATGTTCTATAACTTCGGTTATTGTTATTAAATCATATTTTTTGCCTTGATAAATTTTATCCTTGAAAAAATATTTATCATAAATGTCTACATTAAATTTTCGTTCTTTTAATAATTCTGCCAAAACCGGTACGCTGCCGCACCCAAAATCAAGTGAATTAATGTTATTATTACAAAAGGGCAGTATTGCCTTTGTAATAAAATTATTAAACATTCTTATATATCCTAAATTATTTGAATTATTATGCAATAAATATCTCTTTTTTTCATCTGTTTCGTTTACAATATAAGCCTTTTTAAGGCAAATGTATTCACAAATCTTACAAAAGATATATTTTGAATTTAATTTTTCATCAAAATTATGTACAGTATTGTTACAAATCGAACATTTATTCATAATTATCTATTATGATAGCATTTGAATTTGTAAAATATAAGAACAGCTATTATCAAATTTACCATTTTGTTACATTTTATTTACATTTTTTTTCATTTTTTAGTTGACAATAGGCTATATATAATATATTTTAATCTAATATTTTATATATATTTTTAAACTTAATACCCGTGTTATCGGGAATTAGTATAAAGATTTACATTAAAA
>CAZHHK010000062.1:0-18992 GCA_964531405.1 uncultured Spirochaetales bacterium
CTATAATGGCTTTGATGTATGAGAGGTCACGAGTTTGTTACGCCATCAAAAAATTTAATATAATTCTTTAACAAAAAATTTTTGTTAAAGAATTATATATACTTAAAAGTATTTTCCCTTGACACAAAAATTAAATTTAAGTAATAATAGCAAAAAGGTTTATTTCATAAAAATTTAAATTATACCGATATATTTATCATGGGGACATACATTTTAAATAAATATCTGGCAGCAAAATTTCAAATTGATCCAAAGCAATATAATGTACTAATAAGAATTACCAGTCCAAGCGAAGAGTTTTTACCTCTTGAGCACCCGGAATGCTTTTCAGATAAGCTAGAACTTAAATTTTATGATTTTGCTGATGACTCAACGGGACTACATATATTCAACGAAAATCATCTTCACAAAGTAATTAATTTTTTTGAAAAGCATAAAAATTGTCAGAATATGATTATCCACTGTGAAGAAGGGATAAGCCGCAGTGCTGGTATTGCTGTAGGATGGTTTTTATTTAAGGATAACAGAGCTAGTATTTATAATATTTACCATGACAAAAAACACATGCCAAACAGATTGATAGTTGAACACTTTTATAAATACTTCAATAAGAGCATGAGTACAATAGAAAAATGGGAAAAAGAAAAATACGGACAATAAATTATTCTTCGTCAGATAGTCTAAATTTACCTACCAGCCTATGAAGCTCGTCAACTTTATCTTTTAAAAGCTTGTTGGACTCTACAATCTTGTTTGCATTCTCCGTGCTTTCTCTTGTAATCTCTATAACCTTGTTTACTTCGGACATAATAGCATTTGCCTGAATAGACTTTTGTTCAGTAATTATTGATATCTCTTCCATCTCTTTCGCAACTTCCTCAATACTTGTTTCAATAACTTTTAAAGCTTCAATAGAGACCTCTGTATTTTCCGTTGTTTTTTTAATCTTATCCAGAATATCTTCAGCAAGTATAGATATCTCTTCTGTTGCACTCGAACTTGTTTCAGCAAGTTTTCCAATTTCTGTTGCAACAACAGCGAAGCCTTTGCCCGCGCTGCCAGCTTTTGCCGCTTCAATAGCAGCATTTATCGAGAGAAGTTCGGTTTCATCGGTAATGGTATTAATTATTTTGAGAGTCCCTTTAATTCTCTCCGCAAATTCTGACAACATACTGATGTCGGATATCGTCTCTCTAATCTGACTGCTTGAGTTTATAGTTTGATCTCTCGTATTAAGTGTAAGATTTTTTGTCTCTATTGAATAATCCGATATTTCATTAAGAGAAAGTGAAAGTTTTTTAAATGATTCGCTAGCTTCACCAACTGTCTTTTCCTGATTTTTTGCAATAGTATTTATATCACTTACCGCCTGATTAATCTTATTATAACTTGATTCAAGAGTGGCAGTCGATTTTTTGATACTTTTTAATGTTTCTTCAAATGATATAATATTTTTTACATTCTCTGCAAGAAGCTGTATTTCATCTCTCGACTTTATTTTAATTTTTGCGGTAAAATCACCATCAGCAATTCTTGCAACATATCTGGTTAAGTTTATCAATGATTTTCTAACACTAAATAAAATTATAAATGAAACAACAATACTCAACAAAATACCAATTAAAATTACGGTATTCAATAAAAACGATCTAATTTTATCAATTTCATTTTTTTTGTTATCAAGTATAAAATATATATTATCAAGGTTTTTACTAATAATTTCAGCTCCATTTATATACACTTCAACTTCTTTAAATATTTGATTTCTTGTTTTGATTTCTTCTTCCGTTAATAAATCTTCCTTATAAGTCATTCTAACAATATTAAAAGCAACTATTCTCGCCAGAAAATTTACATAATTTGTTGTAAATTTTTCCGCTTCCTTTTGAATTATATCAACTGCAGATCTTACCTCTTTATTTTTTTTATAAATATCGGTTTTCAACATCTGCGGATATACTCTTCTTATTTCAGCAAGAAAGGAATTAATTTGCCCAAGATCATTCTGAGTATATTCAATAAAAAATATACTCTGAGATTGAAACATACCGTTAAAATAACTAGAATTCCTCTGAAATACATTGTAATCTTTTTCAAAAGAGAGATAGACAGATTGAGAATAGATATTTATAAAAAAAATTGCACCCATGGTAATTAACAGAATTAAGAAACATATACCGATTTTAAAGATAAATGAAATCTTCATATTTTAATAAATCCTCATTCGGACAATCTGAATTTATTTACAAGCTTTAACATATTTTCAAGTTCTGATTTCAATAATTGGTTATTGTCAGAAATAATTTTTGAATTATTCTCATTTTGTAAAGTCATATCATTTATATTGTTTACAATACCGATAATCGACATACTATTAATGGATTCTTTTTCAATTATATCGGATATTTTTTCAATATTAATTGATACATCAAGAATACTAGCTTCAATAACCCGTAAAGCTTCAAGAGAAAATTCGGATTTTTGCACAGTCTGCTTAAGTTTAATAATAATTTCCCTTGCAAGCTGTGATATTTCTTTTGTCGCATAAGAGCTAGTCTCTGCAAGTTTACGCACCTCTGAAGCAACGAGAGTAAAACCTCTTCCTGACTCACCAGCCCTTGAAGCTTCTATCGCAGCGTTTAACGATAATAATTCCGTCTGCGTAGTTATATTATTTATAATCTTAACAATATTCATAATTTTATTGGCAGCCTGTGATAGTATTTTTATTTCGGAGATAGTACTAACTATCTGTATACTTGAAGAATGAGTTTTATCCTTTGTTAAAATTGACATGTTTTTAGTCTTTGTCGAGTCTTGACTAACTTCATCAAGCGATATAATTAATTCATTAAACGATTTGTTTGCCTGATTAACATTATCCGTCTGCATTTTTAACGATCTAGTAAATTTATCTATTCTATCTTTAATAACCAGATAATTACTGCTTAAAGTTCGAGTAAGAGTTTTTATCTGTTTTAAAATATCCTCAAAAGAAATTATTCTTTTTATATTCTCTGCCAATATCTGTATTTCATCCTGCTCTTTTATATCTACATCTACATTAAAGTCACCCTCTGATATTCTTTCAGCAAATTCAGTTAAGTGAGATAATGATTTTTTTAATCTATAAAGTATAAATCCTGATACTATAAAACTTATAACTATACCAATAAAGGCTATTGCATTGGTTATCAAAGTACTATAAAAAAACAGATTATTTTTTTCTTTAAACAACACTATAAAATTTGAATTCATATTTAAAATAATTATTTCTGATATATTTGCATAGGTTGTAGTATTTTTTACGACAATGATTTCTTTACCGGTAATATACTGCCTTATCTCTGTCTTGATTAAATTCTTTATTTCAAGCTCTCTCTTCGTAAGAAGACTTTCATCCATTTTCATTTTTGAAAAATCAAAATCCTTTGTTTTATAAAAAAAATTATTATATCTATCTATAAGGATTTCTACATTTTTCTCTATACTGTTAACATTCTCCCTGATAGCAGGAATACTGTTATAGGCTTGTGTATTAGACATTTTCTTGTAATTCATCCTTATATCATTCAGAATATTTACCAGCTTTATATAATCATCCTTATCGTATTTAACAAAATACGTCCCTTGAGTCTGAAACATTTTATTGAATTTGTCAGAAAACGATCTAAATACCGCATAGTCTTTTTCAAAATTAGAATACAGTTTTAAAAAATAAAAATTAATAAAATATGTTGCAAGCATGGTGACAAGGAGGAGAAAGAATCCAAAAGCGATTTTTATCGTTATCGATGTTTTCATAATATTACTTATCTATTACTATAATTATTTTGCCGTTTTGTATCGCATCCCTGGTAACACTGCTTGAAAGCATTCTTTTTGCATCAATGACTGTTACCACCAAACAACTGCCTGATTTATCTCCTGTGCCAATAGCAACAAGCTTAAGTGGATTGTTTCCTACTCTATTTTCATCAATATCATTTATATTATAAGAATATTTTACCATCCCCTTTAGTCTAATGGTATCCGGGTAAACATGATTTTTATCAAATACTATCATCCCGTCCGAATCTTTAACGGTTATATACAATGCAGGCTTAACCTTTACCTCATACCCATCAAAAGAAGTGAGTATTCCGCGAGCATCGATTATAATTCCCGAATAATTTGTTTTATAATTAAATCCCATATAACCATGCAGATATTCAGTATATAAATTTCTTTCACTCATCATAATATTCATTAAAGACTTTTCTCCATAAATATCAATATAGTATGTCACCCTTATAGTATTCAAATCAGGATACTCCATCTTATATAATATTGAATTATCTATAAGATTATAAAGCTCTCTGTTTTTTTCAGGTCTTTCCTCAAAATAGGAAAGCACTGAGACGGATTCATAAATATTGATCCATTTTAATGCACGATAAAAATTAGCTTTAGCCTTTTCATGTGCCTCGTTTATCCCCTCGATGCTGTTTTCTGCAAAATTATTGTCATTCCTGTAATTTACAAATGCCGAAGAATATATTCTGCCGCTAATCCAATCAATCTTATAATCTTCAATATTGTTAAATATTATATTTAATTTATTAATCTGATATTTTTCAAGATTGCTTTTTAATTTATAATTATTATTTATATAATCATATTCAAAACAATCTAAAACAAAATTTTTATCCTTTAAAATATAAATTTTATTTATTATATCATTCTTAAAAATATTTACTTCATACTGCTTCTGCAATTCAAGTGAAGTAATATAAAAATAAACATTAATAACTAAAAATATAATTAATAATCTTTTACTCATCCAATTGCCTTAAAAAAAGATACTATTATAACTTAAATTATCGGATTTTATAAAAAATTTTAAAGCATAAACTATACCTAAAAATCTTTCAATTTACCCGCCTCCAAACATTTAATCAAGAGTGTAATTGTAACAGGTTAATTATTTACAATATAAAACACCTTCAGACATATTTTTGATTAAAGTACCTGCAAATAAAAGCAAACCACAAAACCAGTAAAATAAGATAAAAATAATTGCATTTTTTTCAAATTATAATATATTGTAATATCCGGCTATTTTTATAATTTATCTATATAATTTATAAAAATAACGGAAGGGAGTTATTATGGCTTTAAAAGAAAAGATAGATAAAACTGAAGGACGTTCAAAAAGCGACATCAGTAAAATCTATTCAATCAGGATACCTCAAAAACACAAATTGATTCTTGAAAAACATTTTAAAGAAAATGGATTGTCTTTCAGTACAGGCGTAAGAATGGTATTAATGCAGTATTTAAAAAAGAAAAATATTCTAACTTAAAAGGATTCATAAATGATTGATTTTCATACGCATACCTTCCTATCAGATGGAGCTTTATCTCCAGCAGAACACATTAGAAGAGCCTATGTAGCTGGTTATAAAATAATCGGTATAACAGATCATGTAGATTTCACAAATATTGAATTCGTTTTTGAGTCAATAATTAAATCTATTAATATGATAAACGAATCCGGTTGGGATATAAAAGTTATACCCGGTGTTGAAATAACCCATGTGCCTGCTAAAAAAATTGAAAAACTAGTCCAAAAAGCAAGAGATATAAAAATACCTCTTGTTATTGTTCATGGTGAAACACCTGTAGAACCAGTTGAGAAAGGCACAAACCGTGCAGCTATAGATTCACATGTTGATATACTCGCTCATCCTGGGTTAATACTTGAAGATGATATAAAAATGGCTTCATCCAATAAAGTTAATCTTGAAATTACTGCCCGCAAAGGTCATTCTTTAACAAATGCTCACGTAGCAAAATTAGCAATACGGCACAATGCTGGGCTGGTGCTTGACACCGACTCTCATACCCCGGGAGATTTTTTTAATCCAGAATTAAGAATGCTTATTTTAAAAGGAGCAGGGATCGATGATGATAAAATAAAAATCATTGAAAATAATATAATCGATACAGCAAAAATAATTCTGGAAAGAATTAAAAAATTTTAGGAGAATTTAGTATTAATGAAAATAATAGGAATATTTTTAGTTACAATATTAAACATATATTACTGGCTCATGTTTATAAGGCTATTGATACCATTATTTAAATTACCACGTCTTCCTTTAATTACATATCTTTTTAAAATTACAGACCCGGTATTAAATTTTTTTAAAAAAATAATCACTATTAGATATAATAATATAGATTTTTCGCCTTTACTTATTTTATTTTTACTATTTTTCCTGCAGATACCTATAAGAGACCTGATGATAAGACAGGTGCATTTTACTCCATGGTATATTCTTGGATTATCAATTTTAGCAATTGATATAATCATATCATCTCTGGCTTTTACTTTTTTTATCGCCGGCATTATTTTATTAATTATAAATATATATAACATTTACACTGATCAACCTTTGATTTATTTATTTAAAAATCTTTTTAATATAATAATTAATTTTGTATCAAAGATTATAAAAATAAAAAACAACAATTATGCATATAGGATATATTTGGTAATATCTTTGTCGTTAATTGCAATCATAGGGATTATCATTCATTCCATTTTAACAAATTTATACCTTTTAACTTTTAAAATACCAGCAAATGAATTATTGTATAAACAAATAATGGAAAGTAAAATTGATACTGGATCAATTAAATTATTCTGTTGATTCAATAAAAGGAATCGGCGGCAAGACCCAACAACTTTTAAAAAGACTCAATATAAACTCTATCGGCGATTTGTTAGAGCATTTTCCAAGAAATTTTTCAGACAGGACAAAACTAGTCACCTTAAAAGAAGCTATAAATTTAAACAGTGCAACAATAAAAATAAAGGTCTGCGACCATAGGATGCTTGGCAGAAAATACAGGCAATTTTTGAAAATCTTAATATTTGATGGAGAAAATTATGGGGCTCTTCTCTGCTTCAACAGAGTATTCCTAAAAAATATCCTTCAAATTGGTAAAGAATATTTTATTACAGGCAAATTTACTTTTAACTATGGCGAAATTCAATCATCCAATTTTGAATATGAAGAAGCAACAGATGAATATAGAGGGAAGATAATTCCTATATATCCTCTAACTAACGGACTTACTCAAAATATACTTCGTAAGGCTATATCGGATGCATTAAGTAAATACAGGCTTGAAATAGAAGATGAATTACCAAAACAATTTATTATAAAAAACAATCTTTTATCTAAGCGTGATGCGGTAAAAAGTATACATTTTCCAGATAATTTTAATGATTATATAAAAGCAAAACATACTTTCATTTATGAAGAGTTTTTTTTTCAAAGATTATTTATGCTCAAGCGAAAAGAATTAGTAAAAAAAATAAGTAAAAAAAGGCAATCAATTAATTTTAACCTTAAAAATTTTCTTATAAAAAATCTGCCTTTTAAGCTGATGGATTATCAGTTAAATGCAATAGATGAAATTGAAAAAGATATTTTCTCTGAACATGTTTTTTCAAGATTAATTCAAGGAGATGTTGGTAGTGGTAAAACCATAGTTGCTTTTATAGCCATCCTTGATGTAGTAGAAGCCGGATATCAGGCAGTATTCATGGCTCCAACAGAAATCCTTGCAACACAGCATTACAGGACTTTAAAAACTTTTTTAAAAGGGCTAAAAATTGACATAGGTTTATTCACCGGAAATCTGAATAAAGCCTCAAGGGATAATATTTTATCCGGCATAAAAAGCGGAGAGTTAAAAATAATAATAGGGACGCACGCATTGTTTGGCGACGATGTAATTTTTAAAAATCTGGGTATTGCTGTAATAGACGAACAACAAAGATTCGGAGTCGAGCAAAGATACCAGCTGCTTTCCAAAGGAGAGGCAGTTGACCTTTTATTAATGACAGCAACTCCAATACCACGTAGCCTTGCCCTAAGTCTTTATGGCGACCTCGAATTAACAATGATGAAAGGCTCCATACAAGGCAGGCTACCGGTAAAGACATGGCATATTGAAAACAATGCCGAGCGAATACAAAAAATGCACGAGTGGATCAAGAAAGAACTTTATTCTTCAGGGAGAGCAATTTTCGTTTATCCCTTAATTGAAGAATCAGAGAAATTTGATGGAAAAGATTTAACTAGTGAATTTAAAAAGCTTAGCGAAATCTATGGAAAATCAAATGTAGGTTTAATTCATTCTAAAATCGATAATGATGAAAAAAACAAGATAATGTCGGATTTTAAAACAGGAAAAATACAGGTACTCGCTGCCACAACAGTCGTGGAAGTTGGTATAGATGTACCAGATGCAAATATAATAGTTGTTGAAAATGCGGGTAATTACGGATTAAGCACACTTCATCAATTACGAGGAAGAGTTGGGCGAAACAACAGGCAAGGATACATGATTTTAATTGAAGATAATAACAATCTCACAGAGGAAGGCAAAAAAAGGATATCGATAATGACAAAGGAAAATGATGGTTTTAAAATTGCCGAAGAAGATCTTTTATTAAGAGGTCCCGGGGATTTTTTAGGCAGCAGACAATCAGGATTACCTGAATACAAATTTGCCGATATACGTAAAGATCTTGAAATATTAAAAAAAGCGAGCGAAGATGCTGTGGAATTTTATAACATTGACTCTAATATAGAAAAACATGAAAATTATAATACGAAAATAAGTTTCATGCATAGATTAAAAAATTATATGAACAATTATAACAGGAGCGAAGTTTGAAAAGAAAGATAGGCTATAGGAAAATACGTATAAAAGTTCATCCGCGCATTATCGCAGGAAAGATTAAAGGCAAATTAATAGAATGTCCTCAGGGAGAAATAAGACCTATGACCGCAAAGGTCAAAGAAGCTCTATTTGATATTATAAAAAGCTACAATATATCAACGATGCTAGATCTATTTACTGGCTCTGGTAATATCAGCATAGAAGCATTTTCAAGAGGCATTGAAAGCGCAGATCTTGTAGAGGTTGATCTAAGCAAGAAAAAAATTATCCAGAAAAATCTTGATAATGCAGGATTTGCAAACGCAAAACTTATAATATCAGATGCAATTAATTACTGCAAAAGATGTACAAAAAAATATGATTTTATAATGGCTGATCCTCCATTTAAATGGGAAAGAAAAGTAGAACTTTTAAAAATAATTTCAGATAATGAACTTCTTTCAAAAGATGGATTTCTTGTAATTCACCTGCAAAAAAAAGAAATCATTGAAGATACTATTAATAATCTTATGTGCTACGATACAAGAGTATATGGTTTAAACATGATTAAATTTTATAAAGTTAAATCCTAACTTTAACTTTATAAGGCAGATCATACTATTTTATATCAATAAACACAGTGTCTTCAGTCAGACAATTGCTTAAATCAGTAGGATCAAACAAGCTGTTACCGTAAAGAATAAACCTACCATAATATTTTGGAATTATTTTATATTTAATTATATTATTGCCTTTTTTCAATTGATCTAATATAAGATAAATTCTACCGTTATTATTTATTATCTTACTTTTTTTACCGTTACAGATAATATTATTATAATCAACATAAATACCACTGCATCTTACAGGCTCCAAATATAAATTGCCAGCATCATTTTCATATCTAATATTAATATTTATAAAATAAATATTATCAATCTTTAAATCAATTTTGTTTTTATTTAGGATTTCCTGCTTTTCGTTATAAATATTGCTTGAAATTTCCATAATATTATTTTTAATAAGCAATGAAGGATTTTTTTTATATTCCAAATTTATCGTATAATACAAAGTTTCCTTGCCATTTTTAGCAATACTAAAATTAAACAATCTATTATTTTCAGATATCAACCCATTATATTTAAAATCATAATTTTTTATTACTGTATCACTGTTTAATAATCTAACGTTAAAATTGCCAAGTTTGCTACTTATAAATCTAACATCAACAGGATTAGCCAATGTAAAATCATTATTGTTATTCAGCAAAAACAATTTAAATAAAATCTTTTTAATCACTTTCTGAGAATTTAAACTCGTTAAATTATCTTCATTATCAATTTGATAGTAATATGAAATCAAATTACTCATTTGTTTTTCATTTATAATATTTTTATCATCGTTATAAACTTTATATTTAATATTAAATTTATTAAAATATCTATAATAATAAGCAGATCTTAAGTTGCCATTAATGCTATTTATAAAACCTCTGTCAATCTCTTCAAAAAAAACACCATTTTCTGCCATCACAAAGACATTAAAATCATCTTTTAATAATTCTTTTTTATAATTTTTTAATAAATTTAACTTTATTTTATTCACAATATTATAATTATTAATTTCAGGAATTATACTAGCACACAAAAGCATAAGACATGTAGATTTGACATTAATGTCTTCATCATATATGTTTCTTTTTATTCCTTTGCCTTCTATGTAATAATCCAAAATAAAATCTGCAGGCAGTTTTAAATCTAAATTTTTTGCGTCAAAATAATCATCAAGATATTTTAACAGTTCAATTTCAAAAATCCCCAAATTAATATTCTTTATTAAGGAAGTTTTATCAATAAACAATATATTTTTATTTACTGAAATTTTTATATCCAAACTGAAGGCATCGTAAGCATCATCAGGAACCTTAATGTAAGAATTTATTTCTCTATCTCCTATTACACTTCCTGAAATGTTCAAATCATAATACTTATAATTATTATCTACAATTATTTCTTTTTTAAGGTAATCGATAACGTTATTACCATCCATAATAATTATTTCAATATTGTTTTTTTTGTCTATAAAATATTTTTTTATGTCTATATCCAAAATAATAGACTTCTCTTCTTTTGCTTTTATAATCTGATTCTTCAACAAGAATGCATTAATGCCATTAATATTAATCTTAATTGTAAAATCCTGCCTGAAATTTGTATTATTTTTAATATTCAATTTAAAATCAGGATTATCATTAACATCGATTTTATCGGGTATAAATATATCAGTATTTATTTTTTTCTTATTAAAATAAAATTTATTATCATAAATTATCTTATTATCCTTTACTAAAAAAACATTAAGATCATAAGATATTCCTTGTATATTTTTTAAAACAATTTGCTTACCAACTTTTAAATTCAGCAGGCCACCATAATTTATATCAAAATTACTATTACGAGGAGAATTAAAATCATTAAAACTGTTTAACATTGCTTGAGTCCCGCAAAATTCGTTATATGCAGGAGGACTATAGTCATACAACAACTCACCATTATCAATAGACTTATCATCCGATTCAATATTTATCTCGTTTGCTTTCTCGGCAAAATTTATCTTTGAATTTGATTCTATAAAAATATTTTTTGAATATTTTATCAAAAACCCTGTATCCAGGTCTTTAATAAAAAGAATACATTTATAGTGTAATCTGTCGATATTTTTTAGATCAACAGCAATTGTATTATATCCTTCATTCAGTGTAATATTTTTAAAATCAATTACTGCATTATCATTGATAATCAAATATGCACTATTATTCTTAAACGGATTATATATATCATAATTTATGACTTGAGCATTTCCTTTATATTTCTCCGTTTCGATCACTGTATCATTTTTAAAAATCCCGATTTTTTCAATATTAAAATTCTGTTTTAGTCTGCTTCCATTTTTTAAGATTATATCAAAATGAATACTATAATAGCCATCTTTTTCAGGCAATTTTATTTTTATACCACCATCGATTTTCCCATTATAAAATATTTCATTAGCATTTTTATCTTTTGACTCATAAAAATAATAAATAGAATCTATTTGATCTGCATATTTTTCATCAATCTCAAATCTTGCATCACAATTTTTGAATATTTTATTTTCTTTGCATATAAGCACTTTTAATTTTTCGTCGTCATTAAGAAAATATTCTTTTTTACAAAAGTTGTTTATTAATCCGCTTTTTATGAGCTTATCATTATAATAAAAATCAACCCATATATCATCGCTATTAGAAATCATATTGAATTTAAAATTGAAAATGCCAGATTCGTTTATTTTGATATTGTTTTTTTTAAGTATAATTTTATTCCCCTGTCTTACCTGAACAGATACTGCACGCTTATCCAATTTATTTCCATACAAAGCATTTTTTAAAATAATTCCACTAATACTAACTGAAGGAAAATCATATCCATTGTAATTTGCATAAATTTGATATTCGGTTTTTTCTATTTCGTTAAGAGTTAATTTATATAAAAAATTTTCGCTATTATTTGAATAGCAAAAAATTTCACCGTATCTATTGTTTGGAATAACAACAAAATTATCGTTTAGCACATTTATGCTTTTTATTTTGACGGCATTATTATTAAAAATATCAATATTAAAGGGAGATTGTTTTTTTAATTTTAAATAAATAAGAAGTATCTCTGCTTCGGTATCAAATGAAATTATATCTTCATCTGTAAAATTATATATTTGAAAATATTCTTTATTAATATTATTTCCATAATTTACTTTTTGAAAACAAAAATAAACACCTTTCAAATTATTTGAAACATAATTTGCATACTGCACCGTATTTATTTTATCATTCCTCAAGATAGGAAGATTATTTAATTTTTGCTTTATAAAATAATTTTTAATACTATCTAACGAATTAATATTTTTTATTATAAACGAAGCATCATCTTTATCAATTTTTTTATAAAATCGTTCAATAAAATTAATATTTTGATATTTAAAATTATTTATACGACTTCTAGTCAAATCAATTTCATTGATAAGACTGCAATAAAATTTTATTGCACTATTAATGTTTAATATTTTATTTTTATTATTTTTAACTAAAGAATAATTATAAATAAATAAATTTTTATCTTCAGATCTGCCTGAAAAAATCAATATTACACAGAAACAAATTAATATTATTTTAAAAACTTTATTTTTCATTATTAAAAATCTTTATTTTCTAATAAAAAATTATATTGCAATTTCGTGCAATATAATATATTTTTTCTCAATGCATTTCAAGTATTTTAGCGTAAAAGAGATACAAAATTTCATTCAAGAAAATAATCTAGCTATTCATAAGAAATATGGGCAAAATTTTCTGATCAATGCCGGAGTTATTGATACATTAATCACTAATGCTAAAATCAATCAAAATGATACGGTGATCGAAATTGGCTGCGGTCTGGGAAGCCTCACTCACAAATTGATTCAAACCGGTGCATCAATAATCGGCTTTGAAATAGACAACGCCTATATAAAATATCTCGAGAATGATTTTTCACAATATAAAAATTTTTCTCTAATTAAAGGTGATTTCTTAAAAGAAACCGATGAAGTTTTCAATAAAATAAACAAAAATATTAACGGCAGGCTTATAATAGTCGGTAATCTTCCCTATTACATTACAACACCTATTCTGGATAAAATTTTTACCGGCGGGATTAATTTTGACTTACTGATATTCATGATGCAAAAGGAAGTAGCAGAAAGAATAATTTCAAAGGAAGGCAATAAAACCTACGGAAGTCTCTCTATATTCTGTCAATTATTCTCAAAACCCAAAATCATAGCACGGATCAGCCCCAAATCGTTTTATCCACAACCAAAAATAGAGTCATGCCTTGTGTTATTTGAAAAAAATACAAACTCTCCTGATATCAAAGATAAAGATTTATTCTTTAAAATTGTAAAATCATTATTCATAAACAGACGTAAACAGCTTAAAAACAATCTTTTGATGTCACCCCTGCTTAAATTTGAAGCTTCTGTTATCTTCACAGCTTTGGCAAATACAGGAATCCCTGAAACAATCCGTGGTGAAGACCTTGATATTAAAGCAATCATAAATCTTTCGAATGAAATTCACAGGTTGACTTTTTAATTTAAGCAATTTATATTAAATTGCATCATAATAAAAATTTTCTGTAATCCTTGCATAAAAGATGCACCGGCTCTGCATCCTCAATTATATCAGGAAATCTCCTTGTCTCTTCATAAAACCTGTTGTCGTTATCATCATCGTTTACCATTGAAACTTCACCGACAAGAACTTTTCCTTTACCCTTTTGCCCGTAAAATTTATGGTAGATATTTTGAGTAAGACTTATACTTTCACCGGGACTTAAAATCACCTTATCTCCCGATATGATCTTTTTATTAATGCCGTCAATCGAAATATCAACCATCGTATTATCCGGCTCTTCATTTTTTGCAGATCCATAAATCTCGACAACAAGATTGCCGCCGCCGCGATTAATTATATCTTCCATTTTATTCCAGTGAAAATGCATAGGAGTAACCTGATCCTCCTCTACAACCATTATTTTTTCTGCATAGGTCTTTGGATATAATGGATTACTAATAAGCCCATTTCTTAAAGTAAAAAGCAAAAGTCCTTTACGATAAAAATCATTGCTTCCAAAATCTGTAATATCCCAGCCAAGATTTAAATCAAAAATTTCTTTCGCATCATTTTTATGTTTTTGCCAGTCATCAATGGTAAAATATGCAAAAGGCGGAAGTTTAAAATGCATTTTTTTAAAAAATTTTATTGCATCCTTTATAATTTTATTTATCTCTGATCTTTTCATAATTCACCGCCTTTTTTTATCTCTTAAAAATTATAATTAATTGTTTGTCATAAATCAATCAGTTTAATTAATTGATAATAAAAAAAGCGGTGCTATTATGCACCGCATGATAATATTAATGTTTTTAAGCAATTTTTATACTTATCTCTTTTGTCTTCTGCTCCTCTCTCTTTGGCAAAGTCAGTTTAAGTATGCCATTATTTAATTCCGCATTTATTTTTTCATTATCAATTATTTTATTTAGATTGAAAGATCTTTTATATCCAATAAATCCCATTTCTTCCCTGATACAATTGTATTTTTCATCAGGTTTTTTGCTTGATTCAGCAGTTACTGTTAATATCTCCTTTTCAACATTAATTCTTATGTCTTCTTTTTCAATTCCGGGCAGTTCAAATAATATTGTATATTCATTATCATTCTCATAAATATCACACAATGGCGTACCATAGGAATAACCTCTGGTTGATTCCAGTTTATTATCAGTATTTTTTTTGTCAATATTCATAATAAACCTCCTTTTATTTAATGCTTATTGATACAGGTTTTGTCTCCGGAGATTTTGGCACCTTAACAAGCAGAATGCCATTTTTTAATTCTGCATTAATCTTATCTGCTTCAACCTTTTCATTAAACATTATATTCCTTTCAAATTTTCCTTCATATCTTTCCTCAAGATGTGTATTATCATTTTTGTTTTTTTCTCTTTTTATTTCCCCACTTATCTTTAACGAATTATCTTTTAATACAATTGATACATCTTTTTTATCAACACCAGGTAATTCTGCTGACACGATATACTCTTCATCATTTTCATAAATATTTACTCTCGGAAACCTTCTTCGTCTAACCCTGTAATCACTGAATAAAAAGTTATCCAATTCATTTTGCAAATTATAAAGATCATCAAAAATTGTAGCTAACATAATACACCTCCTATTTAATTGTTATTTGTTTGGCTTTTGCATTCTCACTTTTTGGTAAAACTATGCGTAAAACGCCGTTTTTTAAATCGGCTTCGATTTTTTCCTGGTCGACACCCTCAACATAAAATGTCCTTGTAAAGCTACCCTCACTTCTTTCATATCTTGCATTTTTTGCATCACTCTTTTTTTCTTTTTTTCTATTCCAATTTATTGTTAGATAGTCATTCTTAAGGCTTACTTTAATTTCATCTTTTTCTACTCCTGGTACTTCAAGCTCAACAACATATCTGTCTTCAAGTTCTTCAAAATCGCATTTGCCATTAAGAATCTTGCTGAATTCTTTAGGATAGCTGATTTTAAATAATCCATCATCGAATATTGAAGGTATGTCTTTCCAGAAATCATTTAATTTTGCTAAGCTTTTATCGTTCATATTGACCTCCTTTATTTATTTTTTTTAACCCAATAATTTAAAAGCATAATGTATGCCAATAGTATTTCAATATGATTTTTGGCATAAAATTAAACATTTTTGAAATTTTTGCATGATTTTTCCAATAAAACTGCTAAAATTAGGGAATAATTGATTAAATTTAATTAAAATAGACAGAATTTAAAACATTTTTAATACATAAAAAATTTAACTGTATATTTTTTACACATCAAAGAAATTAATTCCTATTTTTTTGGTAAAATTTTACTTATTTAGCCCTTGAAAGTATTTTTAAATTGTGAAATATAAGATGTTTTTTATAATAATCTTTGAAACTATCAAAATTTTTATGCCATGCGAAACTTAAAAAAATTTATCACAAAGGACAAAAACACATAAATCTAAAGATAAATAAAATGGCATATCCCTTAAAAAACTCTGTGAACCCTATAGGCTTGTGAAAAAACTATACCCTGTAAGCAAACATTCTATATAGAAAAAACTTTTGATATAACATAATCTTTAAACAGGATTATTGTTATCATCCAAAATTAAAACCAGCGGCTTAAAATTAAGAGCTTCTTTTTCTTCCATCTCGGCATAAGTAATTATAATTATTTTATCACCCTTATAACCTTTTCGTGCAGCAGGACCATTGAGCATTATTTCTCTGGAACCTCTTTTACCCTTAATTATATAAGTTTCGATTCTTTCTCCATTATTTAAATTTACAATCTGTACCTTTTCATAAGGCAGCATATTCGCCTTTTCAATTAACTCTTCGTCTATTGATATACTGCCTTCATAATCCAAAAGAGTATCGGTTATAGTAGCTTTATGAATCTTTGATTTCATCATTGTTAAAAGCATAATTTTTCTCCAATTATGTGGTTATCAATCAATCTTGTTTTACCAATGAATACAGCCAACGCAATAATATTTCCGTTAGTAACAGACTCAACATCTTCCATATTTTCATTTACGATTTTAACATAATCAATTCTAGCGGTTTTAACCCTCTTGATATTATCTTCAATCTTAAAAATAATTTTTTTTGCTTCCTTTTGTCCATTGTTAATTTCATCGATAGCAATTTTTAATGATCGACTTAAACAAAGCGCTTCCAGTCTTTCCTCATCGGACAAATAAACATTGCGGGAACTTAAAGCAAGTCCATCTTTATCTCTGACTATATCACATGGGACTATATTTATATCAAAATTAAGGTCTTTTGTCATCTTTTTAATTATATACAATTGTTGTATATCCTTCTTACCAAAAAAAGCCATATCAGGATTAATAATATTAAAGAATTTTGTAACGATCGTACACACCCCTCTAAAATGTCCCGGCCTTTTTACTCCGCAAAGATTGTTCTGTAATTTATTCACATCAACAAAGGTCAATAGATCATTACCAAGTATTTCCTCTGGCTCAGGAGCAAATATCAAATCGACTCCAGCTTTTTCAGCCATACTTGCATCCTTTTGCAAATCTCTCGGATATTTTTTAAAATCTTCGTTAGGACCAAATTGAATCGGATTTACAAATATCGACATCACGGTATAATCAGACTCTTTTTTTGATTCTTTAACGAGAGAAATATGTCCCTCATGTAACGCGCCCATCGTGGGGACATAGCCTATCGATTTATTTTCTCTTTTTATCTTAGCTATTTGTTTTCTTACTTCACTAATATTCTTTAAAATAATCATTAAAATTTATCCTTAGACAATTTATCTATGATTTCTTTATCAATTTTAAAAGTATGTTTTTCTTCCGGGAATACATTATTTTTCACATCATTAATATATCTATTTATACCTTTTTTTACCTCAGCACCCACATCAGCAAAAACTTTAGCGAATTTAGGAGAAAAATCCTTGAATAACCCTAAAACATCATTTATTACCAGCACTTGACCGTCGGTATACTTGCCTGCCCCTATACCTATGGTAGGAATTGACAATTTTTGTGTAATCAGTTTTCCCAGATCTTCTGGAATCCCTTCAAGAACTATTGCAAAAACTCCTAGCTTTTCAAGTAAAAGAGCATCCTTTATTAATTTATATGCTTTTTCATAGGTTTTTCCCTGAATTTTATAACCACCAAATACATTTATCGATTGAGGAGTTAAACCCAAATGCCCCATTACAGGTATTTTTGCTGATAATATACCCTCGATCTTATCTGCAACCTCTTCTCCTCCTTCAAGTTTTACTGCTTCAACTCCAGACTCCTGTATCACTCTTCCTGCGTTTCTCACAGCTTCATCTCTATTTATGTGATAAGTCAAAAAAGGCATATCTGCTATAATAAATGCATTGGGAGCTCCTTTTCTTACCGCCTTGCAATGATAGATTATATCATCCAGCGTTACCTTCAATGTATCCTGATTACCCTGAAAAACCATACCGAGCGAATCTCCAACTAAAATCGAGTCTATTTTGCATTCATCAAGAAATCCCGCTGTAGCATAATCATAAGCAGTGAGCATTGTGATCTTTTCTTTACCTTTTTTTTGAATAAACAACTCGATTGTATTTTTCAAAATGAACTTCCTTTATAAAAAATTCTCTTAATTAATTTTAATTATATAATAATTTGATATAATTTAGAATATATAATTTTATTCATATTCATCCTTGACGATTTTTATTTAACGAACATTTTTAAAAAAAAACCAAAAAATGCATATTAAAACCAAAATCCAGACTATGATAATCAAAAAAGCCATTATATAATTATTCTTTTTTACAATTTTAACCAATTTAGCTTTTTCTCTGCATTTATTCATTATATCTTTAGGAATTAATCTTATGGCTATATAAATCCCCAATGGTACCAGAATAAGATCATCCAGATATCCAATTACAGGAATAAAATCTGGGATTAAATCTATCGGACTAAAAAAGTACGCAACAACTGCAATAGCAAATATTTTTGCATACCATGGTGTATCTTTATGCTTATACGGGTGGTATAATAAATATTGTGTCCTAAAGAAAATAAAAATGATAAAAATATTTT
>CAZHHK010000063.1:0-18946 GCA_964531405.1 uncultured Spirochaetales bacterium
AATTTAAATTATTCACTTTAGAAGTGATTAATATATCTATTATACGAGGAGATAATTTATGAATATTATGAAAAAAAATTTTTTAAGTTATATATTTATACTTTTTCATATAAGTTTTTTATTTTCCAAAATATCAGATACTGATATTCAGAAGAATATTTATTATGGAGAATTGGCAAATAAATACCCGATAAGCGTAACTCTATATCATTATAACGTAAAGGGAAAAACTTTCCTCTTCGGTTACTATTCATACCTAAAAAACAAGACCCCTGCCCCAATATTTTTAAAAGGGGAATATATAGATAAAGAAAATTTTTATTTGAAAGAATATCTTGATAATGGTAAGGAAAATGCTTTATTTAAATGTAGAGTTAACAAAGGAGACGCAAAATACACAATTTCTGGTAATTGGATAGGTCAAAAAGAATATCCTTTTTACCTTGATAGATTGCCTCCTATTCAGGATCCAAATATATATGAAGGTAAAATGGATAACCTTGAAAAAGATATTTCTAAAGGCTTGTTTTCAAAAAATTGGCAAAATTGTGATGGTACTGTAAAAATTAAATATGATGAAAAAAATACATTCTATTCAATTACTCTTGATGCCTACACCAAAAATGAACCTATCCATTTCGGAAACCTTGAAGATAAAAAATTACAGATGCATATTAGTGGTATTCATTATTATGAAGCTAATTCAAAAGCTAAAGACCTGAACGACAATTGTATTCTTTTTTTTCTTGGCTTTAAAGATAGGGTTTTTATTTTTGAATATGGGTATCCTGCAAACATTGATTTTGGTGAAGGCGTAAGTGCAGAAGGGGTTTACATTATAAAAAAATAGATATACCGAAATAGCATTATTAGGATTTCACAAACAGTCTAAAAAGTTCATAAAAGAGTTAATTATGCCTCCACTACGTACACCTCAAACTGTATAACAGGCACGTTATCCTTAAATAAGATGAGAGACAGCATACACCTCTCCAAAAATCAATACCAGAAAAATTTAATTATTTTTATTGAATTTTTCATTAAATATGTTAGCATTTTGCCAATTGAAATTTTGCGTATAAACTTTATGCTCCCGATTACTAAACTTTAATAAAAATTGAGTAATCAGGAGTATAAAAAACGGAGCTTATTATGAACAAATATTACAAATTTTTATCATTAATAATTATTACTGTTTTTATCATTTTTTCATGTCTCTCAAGCCCTGATACCGACTCTAAAGTTAAACAGGCAAACAAATACAGAGAAACAATCAAAAAATATAAACTTCAAAAATATGCTAACGAAGATTATAATATCGCGGAAAACAATTATAATGAAGCACAAAAATTGCTTGAAGGAAAGAATAAAACAAAGGCTGACAAAGCTTTGATCGAAGCAAACAATAAATATAAATCAGTAATCGAAAAAGGATTCCCTTTATGTACTGAAGAAAAAAACAGTGAGGTAATGAAAATCAAAAATGATTCTGAAAATATTAAAGCACAGGTTGCAGTTAAGGAAGATTACGACAAAGCTTTATCAACATACAATGAAGCATTGAAACACAAGGATAGTAAGAATTATGAAGGCGCAATCGATATGCTTGATTTAGCAAAAGTAAAGTTTGATCAGGTTTACAAAGACGCAAATTTTAAAAAAGAGAGAACAGAAAAATCGATAGACTCAACGGAAAAAGTAAAAGATGAGATTGATAAAAAAGCCGCTGAATTAGATAAAAAATTAAATTAACAAAAAAAGGAGAAAAGTTAAATGAAAATCAATAAAATAAGCATATTTATTTTTTTACTATCATTATTACTCATATCTTCGGAAAGCATTGAAGACAATGAATACTATAAAAAAGGCGTCGAACTTTTAAACCTTGCTAAGTATGAATATAACAATGGAGATTACGATAAAGGTTATGAGTATTCCGAGCAGGCAAAGGATTTTTTTATAAAAGCCCACCAGTACAATTTGATAAGGATACTCACATTACGATTAAATAAAGAAAGGGATAATGCATCAAGTTATATAGAAAAAACAAAAACCTCAGGTTTGAATAATAATGAAAATTCAGCTAAATTATACAACGATGCTATTAAATCATTTGATGAAGGAGAAACTTATTATAATGAAGGAACAGGCAAAGATGATTATACAGAAAAAGGCGATTTATTTCAAAAAGCAATCGATAAATATATAGAAACAACTAAGTTATGCGAAATGGCACTGACAAATTCATCTACAGGGAAAGACGATGCTCAAAAATTAATCCAGCAGGCAAAAATAAGAAGAGATAGTATGATAAAATCAAAAATAATTACAAAAAATGATAATGATGATAAATCTGTAATGAATCTTATAAATGAAAGCCAAAATTATCTTGATAAAAAAGATTATAATGCAAGCATAAAAAAATCTAATGATGCAATAGCTTTAATGGATAAAATCCAAAACAAAAAAGATGCTTTAACCTTACTGATAAAGGCAAAAGATTTATATAGCAAAGCAAAAAACAAAGGAGCTGAAAATGACTTTCCTGATAAATTCAAAGAAGCTGGAAATAAATTAGCGGCTTCAGATAATTATTATAACAATTCCAATTTTAACGAAAGCATAAAAAATTCTAATGAAGTAATAGATATTATTAATTCGTTTAACTATAAATTCGGTGCTACTTTCCCAAAATATTACAAGGTACGCAAATTAAGACCGACAGCCGATTGTTTCTGGAAAATAGCGGGTTATTCATTTATATATAATGACATCCGCAAATGGAGGATTATATATGAAGCAAACAAAGACAAACTGGAAAATATCGATAATCCAAATCTTATACAGCCCGAAATGATATTTATAATACCAAGCATTAAAGGTGAAGAGCGGGAAGGAGAATACGATCCGTCAAAGCAATATCCGGTATTTAAAAAATAATTCTCATAAAATGTTGACAATTATAGTGTCTAATTATAAATTCAGACACTTATGAATAATGAAATTACAGATTTTTTTGCAACATGCCCCTTATTTATCGAATCGTTGCTTGCCGATGAATTAAAATCATTAGGTGCTCTTGCAATAAAGCAAACAATTGCGGGTGTTTATTTTAATACTAATCTTGAAAACGCTTATAAAATTTGCCTGTGGTCAAGGTTTGCCAATCATATACTAATGCCTTTAAAAAAATTTGAGGCATCCAATCCTGACGAATTATATAATGAAATAGGACAAATTCAGTGGAAAGACCATCTTGAAATATCTAATACTTTTATGATAAACTCGACAATTGTCGGCAGGGTTTTCAATAATTCTCAGTATGTTTCTCAAAAAACCAAGGATGCAATTGTTGATTATTTTAATAATATCTTCAACACACGCCCAAGTGTAAACAAGGATGATCCGGATATTAAGATAAATGTCCATATTAAGAATAAAGAAGTGACTGTAAGCCTTGATCTTTCTGGGGATAGTCTTCATATGAGAGGCTATCAGAAAAAAAAGGGAGAAGCAACGATTAAAGAAAATGTTGCTGCTGCGATGCTTGTAAAAGCAGGGTGGAAAGAAATCTCTGCAGGCGGCGGTAGTCTGGTTGATCTTATGTGCGGCAGTGCCACATTATTGATTGAAGGCGCATTGATAGCGGGTGACATAGCACCTGGTTTATTTCGCAAAAGATTCGGTTTTGAAAGATGGCTGCGTCATGATGAAAAAATATGGAAAAAATTGAAAGAAGAAGCTCTGGATATTAAATTTAAAAATTTTAAAAATATACCCAGGATTATAGGCTTTGATAATGATGAGAGGTCTTTGAATGCAGCGAGAGAAAATATAAAACAGGCCGGATTGGAAAATTATATTACCTTATTTAAGAAAGATATAAATAATTTTGATTTTGAATTAAATGATCTAAATAAGGGATTGGTAGCGGTAAATCCGCCTTACGGGGTCAGGCTTGGTGAGAAGAATCAATTAAAGCTTCTTTATCAAAAATTGGGGCAAATCCTTTTGAATAATTTTAACGGCTGGAATGCTTCTGTAATTACAGGTGATGAAGAGTTATCACGTTCGATATCTTTACGTCCCTCCAAAGTACACTCGCTTTACAATGGAAGTATTAAATGTACATTATGCCACTATATAATTTCACCTGATATAGAATACGGCTATGAATCAAAAATTTACAAGGAAAGCGATGAAGGGAAAAAAACAGAAGAAAAAATCAAATCAAATGTTGAAATATTTTCCAATCGTATAAAAAGATGGCATACTCATTTAAAAAAATGGCTTAAAAGAGAGAATGTAACATGCTATAGATTGTATGATGCGGATATACCAAATTATGCAGTTGCCATAGATGTTTATGAAAACAAGTGGGTCAATCTTCAGGAATATGCTCCGCCTAAAGAGATCGATCCTGTAAAAGCAGAAAAAAGACTGAAGGATGTTATTTCTGTTTTACCGGGGCTATTAAACATAAAACCGGAAAATGTTTTTATAAAAACCAGAAGAAGACAAAAAAAGTTAAATCAATATACAAAACTCAACAATATGCAAAACTATGAGATAATACACGAAAACGGATTAAAATTTTATGTCAATTTTGAGGATTATCTTGATACAGGTATATTCCTTGATCATAGAATTATCCGCAAAATGATAATGGAACTATCACAAGGAAAACATTTTTTAAATTTGTTTGCATATACCGGGACTGCTACTGTTTATGCGGCAAAAGGCGGAGCATTGACGACAGTATCGGTTGATAAATCCAAAACCTATACCGAGTGGGCAAAAAACAATCTTGATCTAAATAATATGTATAACGAAAAAAAGCATAAATTTTATTCCCAAGACTGTATGGAATGGCTTAAAAAGGATAAAAATTTTTATGATTTGATTTTTATTGATCCCCCGACTTTTTCTAACACAAAGGATAGAGATGAATTTGTCGTGCAAAGGGATCATGGCAAGTTAATCAGGCTTGCAGCTGATCATCTTTCTGTCGGAGGATTGATTATCTTTTCTAATAATTTTAGAAAGTTCAAACTTGATCCTGATCTACTTGAAAAGTATAAAGTAGAAGATATTAGTAAGAAAACAATACCCTATGATTTTGAAAGAAACCAGAAAATACACCATGCATGGCTTATTAAAAAAATTTGATAAAAAAAGACTACCATTTTTCAGGTAGTCTTTTTTTTCGACCATGACGGGACTTGAACCCGCGACCCTCGGCTTGACAGGCCGATGCGCTAACCAGCTGCGCTACATGATCACTTAAAATTAATGTTTGCATTTATATATTAAAAAAAACTATTTGTCAATATATAATAATTTGAATTTAGAAAATCCTAATCAATATTTCATATTTGACAAAGTATTTTCACCAGCCTCCGCCACGGGGGGGGGGACAGAGCTTGCTTCTAACAATTTTAGTACTGTAATAATCTCTTCTATACCCTTATTTTATTTGTTTTCATTTGATTTATTCATATCATCTTTTTAAATATTTAAAACCTTTGAATAATTATTTTCAATGCAAAATAAAATTTTATTCTTAATAAAAAAAGTAAAAATCTGAGGGTGTCTTATTTCGACAAAAAGTAAAAAATCAAAAGGAGTATTTTAAAATTCAAACATTAAATTATAAAGCCCTGTCTCCCGAAGTTTTTAAGCAAGCCATTATTTAACCCTTTGTTACTTTAATTATCATTAAAAACAGACCAAGTCTTTTTAAAGTCTCAACAAAATTTTTAAAATCCACTGGTTTTGTTATATATGCATTACAGCCAAGTTTATAACAGGTTTTTATTTCTTCAGGATCGTCCGTGGTCGTAAGCATTATTACAGGTATAGTCTTTAATCGTTGATCATTTTTTATTTTCTCAAGCACCTCGATACCATCCATTTTAGGCATCTTAATGTCCAGTAAAATCAAATAGGATTTGCCATTTGCATTAAATTTATCATTGATTAAGAAATCATAAAGTTTCTGCCCATCAGTAAAATGTATAATCTGATTAAAAATTCCCGCCTCTTTAAAATTTTCTCTAATCAATATGGCATGTCCTTCATCATCGTCAGCTATTAATATTGTTACTTCATTATCATAATTCATAATTATTTCTCTTATAACTAAATTAATTATAGTTTTTTGATGGCAAAAAATCAATTATTTATACTTAAAAGAAATAGCAAATATATATTTAGGTAGATGTATTAATTTTACTCTGAAATTCAACAAAAAAACTGGATCCTTTACCAAATTCAGATTTTACCGTGATAGAGCCATTATGCCTATGGACAATACTATTAACAAGTGCAAGGCCAATACCTTCCCCCTGAATCGTAGAATCAGGATTAATTCTTGTAAATAATTCCCATATTTTATCCTTATACTCATCTGGTATCCCTATCCCTGTATCAGATATAATATATGTTATTTTTTTATCATCTTTTAAAGCGGTAATTTTAATTATAAGTTTACGATTTTTATCTTTATATTTTATAGCATTATCAATTAGATTAAAAAATAATTGATAAAACTGATTATAATCACCATAACAATCAGGTAATTTATCTACTATAATTTCTGCTTCCGTTTGGTTTATCTGATAGCTTAATACAGCAATTACTTCATTAATCAATTCATTCATGTTGATTTTTTCGATATTTAAAGGCATTCTACCCGTCCTTGAAATGGTCAATAATCCCTTAATTAATTTATCCATCTTAATTGCGCTTTTATTAATAAAATCCAATGCAAGGGGGATTTTATCATCAATGATTGACTTAATACTCATTAAAGCTTTTTCCTCTATCTGCGAATTAATCAAAATACTAATTAATTCATCGTTGGCTACACTTAACTGCTGGCTGAACCCCATAATATTGACAAGGGGAGATCTAAGATCATGTGACACAACACGTATAATGTTTTCAAGCTCTTTATTTTTTATTTCTAAACTGTGCAACAATTCATCCTTCTCTCTTAATGCTTTATTTATGTTTTCCTCTGCTTGAATACGTTCTGTTATATCTATAAAAGTAGCAACCATGAAATTTTTAGATATTTGAAATGCCTTAACATCATAGGCTCCCGTTATTTTATCGTCCTTATAATATGACTCCTCTTTAGTCCATACTAAACCAGTAGTAGCAACATCTTTATACTTAACAGGAATTTCTGTCCCACTTAATGAGGGAAAAGCCTCTTCGATTTTTTTACCAATTAACAAAGAATGATCTATGCCTAATATTTTATCTGCCGCAGGATTATAATCAATAAGTATTAATTCATCCTCATCGGTTAATCTATAAAAATGCATGCCAATTGGTGAATTCGCAACCATCCTTTTATATAATTCTTCGCTTTTTTTAATCCTCTCCATTGCCTCTTTTTGCTCTGTGATATCTCTTGCAACTATATAAATAATATTATCCGATAAAATAGATTTCCATTCAAGCCATCTAATAGACCCATCTTTACATATATACCTATTTACAAAGCCAGACACTTCTTTTTTAATAGACAATCTTTTCATAGCCTCAATTGATGCTTCTCTATCATCAGGATGAACAAAATCCAAATATTGTATGCCTTCTAATTCTTTTAATGAATAACCAAGAGTTTTTCCCCATTGCGGATTTAAACGTATTGGGTTACCATTGATATCCGCTATACATAAAAGATCTATAGAATAATTAAAAAAATTATCCATCTCCCGAGTCTTTTGATCTAACAGTTTGATAGCTTCGTCTCTCTGATTTTCTTTTTCTATAGACTCCAGAGCAAATGATATATCAAGTGATAATTCTTTAAATAAATGTATTTCCTGATCGTTAAAAAAGTTTTTTTCTTCAGAATAAATATTGATAACTCCGGCAATCTTATTAAATACCTTAATAGGAAATACAGCTAAAGATTCATAACCTTTTTGGAAAGCATCGCTGGTCCATAGTTTCATACTGTTGTCATTTTCAATATCATTTATTATGACACACTCCCCTTCACGATAGGCTTTAACAGCAGTACCATACATAAAAAGATCACCATCGGCTGATATTTTTATATTATCAAGATAATTGTCTTTAGATCCATAATATGACCATGGCACTATCACGCTTGATTTCTCATCAAAAAATCCTATCCAGACCATTTTAAATTTGCCAATATCAACAATTATCCTGCATACTTCATCAATAAGCTCTTTTTTACTTTTAATACGTACAATCACCTGATTAATACTACTTAACATTAAATAAATACGATTTAAATTATCTATTTTTTTTTGATAAATCTTACTTTGAGTTATATCGTATATTTCACCTTGCATGATTTTTTCATTATTACTCGAATATATCATTCTTGATATATCCCTAAGCCAGACTATGTCGCCATTTTTGTTAATAATCCTGTATTCGCAGTCTATAATACTCTTTTTCTTTTCATCAAGCATTTCTGTTTCAGCTTTAAATCTCAGTTTATCATCAGGATGTATCAGCATATCCCAGGTTAATTTCCCGGAAATAAAATCTTTTCTATCATAGCCTGTGATTTCTTTTACAGTCCCATGAATAAACAATGGTTTAAATGTATTATGTACGGCCTGATAAGCAATACCGATAAAATTTGTAACAAATGCTGTATATTTTTTTTCTGCTTCAATAAACTTTTGTTTAATCCTTTTTTGTCTGTATTTAAATATGGCAAAAAGTACCAGAGCCGTAAAAAAAATCGGCAAAAATTCAATCAGCAAAATAATTTTAATATTAGAATGCATTTCTTTAAGTATTTCAGCAAAATCAGCCTTTGCAATAATGTGCCATGGGTAATTTTCAATTTTTTTAATTACAAACAGTATTTTAACCCATCTGCAATTATATCCTTCTATTCTTGCTTTATACAAAATGGGCGAATTATTTAAATTTAGAATGGTATTTTTGTCTTTAAAATAATGTATTGATACAGCAGTAAGTAAAACCAAAACAACAATAAAAAAAATGAAAACGCATAATAAATTTGTAATTTTAACTTTATATATCATATTTTTTTAAGTTTTCTGACAAAATAAAATATACAATAACATTAAATTAATGTCAAATTTTAAATTGATTTTACAATAATTAGATATTTTAATTTTTTTTGAGAAATTAAAAATTTAATCATACTTAGAATGCTTAACAAGATAAAAGTTTATTGTTGACAACATAAATTTTATTGATTAAAATTTGAAAATAAAAAAAATATAAAAATGGAGACAAAAAATGAAAAAAATATTATTGATTATTTTTATTATAGCATTAATACAAAAGGGGCTATTTGCAGCAAATAATGAATTTCTTCTAGGCACTGTAGAATCAAGAATGGGTAAAGTAAAAATTTTATACATTCAAGCTAAACGAAATAATATACGATTTGAAGTAATAAATTCAAAGATCAGCGCAGTAATTTATTTAGATCAGGATATGAATAATTTTAAATCTCATGTTGATAAATTTTACAAATGGTATAAAACAGCAACAGATAATAATTATGATCTTAATAGAAAAATTGGAGAAGTATCTTCATTTATAGTAGATTTTATTACTTATGAAAAAAAATATGAAATTGCTTTTACAACTTATGATGGAATGCGTCTTATGACATTTGATTTAGATAATATCAAAAAAGTTATGGAGATCATCTCTGATAAAAATATTGATTATGTAATCAATGAGGAAAAGAGAAAAAAAGAAAAAGAGGATGAATTATTTCAGTAATTAAACTCCAATTTTATCGGCGACTTCAATCATTGCTTTTATCGCAATATCTACAAATTCATCAAGAGTTAAGCCTATTTTCTCACACAACCTGATATTTTCTCTACTTACCTTTGCGGCAAAGGCTTTTTCATTCATCCTTTTAGTTACTGATTTTACTTTAACACTTGCAACCTTTTTATCAGGGTATACTTTTGCTGTTGCAAATATTAATCCCGTGACACTCTCAGCGCATGTCAAAGCAAAATCAGCAAATGTTTTTCGTTTTACACCTGTGCCTTCCTCGTTATGTGATAATACGGCATTCAAAGCATATTCAGTAAAACCTATTTTTTTTAACCACTCAGCTCCAATTCTTGCGTGCTGATTCATATCTTTTACCTCATCAAAATCGATATCATGCATTAAACCTAAATAATAATAATTGTTTTCGTTAAGTCCGAATTTTTTAGCTATACCTTTTAATACTGCCGCACTTGCAATGGAGTGATGGATTAAATTCTCAGATTTAATTTTTTCCTTAAAAAGTTTTTCCATATCATCGGGTTTAGCACCGATATCTGCAATATCTTCAGCTTTTAATGCCGCATCATTTTCTAATGATACACTTGACTTGTCTTTTTGCTCTTCAAATGATTCATTCAATATTTCATTATTTGGCTGAGTGTAACCACTGTCAACGGTCCTCATAATCGGGAACAGTACAACCTCACGCAAATTTTCCTGATTGGTAAGTAGTGCAATAAACCTGTCGATACCCATGCCCCAGCCCGATATCGGCGGCATACCGTATTCCATACACTGGATAAAATCTTCTTCCATTATCATAGCTTCTTCATCGCCACCTTCTCTGGCTTGAGCCTGCTTTAAAAGTCTCTCTCTCTGGTCGATCGGGTCGACAAGCTCTGAATATGCATTAACAATTTCCCATGAATTAACAACTAACTGGAATCTATCTGTGACTAGAGGATCATTATCATTTTTGCGAGCCAAAGGAGAAAGATCGATCGGATGATGTATTAAAAATTGAGGCTGGATCATTCCAGGGCGGGCTACTTTTTTATAAAGTTGATCGATTAAGTTACCTCTCCCTATTTTATTAAAATCTACATCATCTAACGTTATATTTTTTGCCTTTATAGCTTTGACTAAAGAATCCTTGTCTTTGCACTGATCGATGTCAATATCTGCATGCTTCATGATTAATTCTCTGAACGAATATTTTGGCCAATTCCCGGAGAAATCTATTGTATTTTCGCCATATTTCAAAACTAACGACCCGTTTACTTCCATTAATAAATGTTTTATTAATTTTTCTGTAAATGCCATACTATCTTCGTAGTTCCAGTATGCAGCGTAGAATTCCAATAAAGTAAATTCCTGAAGATGACTGGGGTCTATTCCTTCGTTCCTGAAGCATCTTGCAAACTCAAATACTTTCTCAAAGCCACCAGCAATGCATCGTTTAAGGTATGTCTCAGGTGCTATACGCATGAATAGATCTATATCAAGCGCATTATGATGAGTCTTAAAAGGTTTAGCCATTGCTCCTGATGGTTTTGCCTGAAGCACAGGTGTTTCCACTTCCATAAAGTCGTTATCTTCCAAAAAATTCCTTATAGTTTTTATAATCTTGATGCGCTTTTTAAATCTCTCCATTGTTTCCGCATTCATTATTAAATCGAGATATCTTTGTCGTGATCTTGTCTCAAGGTCTGTTACACCATGAAATTTTTCCGGCAATGGATGGATTGCTTTTGAGAGAAGTTTAAATTCATAAACCCTCAGTGAGATTTCCCCTTTATCTGTTTTAAAAATTTCTCCTTTTGCATAGACAAAATCACCAACATCAATCATTTTCTGAAAAAATTTAAAATCACTTTCTTTTAAATCATTAACGCTCAAAGCTATCTGCATCCTGTCTGTAATATCCTGCAATGTTGCAAAAATCAATTTACCGAAGATTCTTTTTAACACAAGTCTTCCGCAAAGCTCGACGTCCTTTGTACCAAGTTCAAGTTTTTTTGCCTCTAATAAATTATGAGTTCGTGTAGATTTATCTATATAAGGATTTATTCCTTCGCTCCTCATTTTATTGATTTTTTCAATCCTGATTTCTCTTTCATCGCCGGTGTTTGTCATTTTATTGTCCTTTTATTTTAAAAAAATATTTAATCTTTATTATAATTTGGGGACAGAGCTCTAATTTTTTGTTTTGACTCTGTCATAAATCTGCATATTTACTAAAATTCATTATGAAATTTAATTAATTCAATCAATTTATTGCAAATTTTTCTTAAATTGTAAAGATTTTAAGAAATAACAATTGGATTATAATTATAGATGATTTTTTTAAAAAAATTAAAGCTCTGTCCCCAAATTTATATGATTTTTAATTAAAAATGTTGACAGATAATATTTTTTATTAGAATATATAAAGCATATAATTAAACTTTTAGGACTTAATATGACTTGTATGGTTAACACGAACAAATATTTTTCATTCTTTTATTTTTGGTTTTATTTTTTTCTAACGGCTAAATAGAAAATCAAAAGTAAAAGAGGCTTTCTATTTAGCGGTAAATAGAAAGCCTGATAAAAAAAGCAGGCTTTAATCCAAGCCTGCTTTTTTTTTGAATAAAAAAATTATCAGGAGGAAAATTAAAATGATAGGCAAACAAATCAGGATGGAAAGAATAATAAATCGCGAAACTGGCACAACCGTTATAGTACCAATGGATCATGGACTTACAGCCGGTCCTATCGAAGGATTAATCGATATCAAAGATGCCGTACGACAAGTAGCAAAAGGCGGAGCGAATGCTGTTATTCTTCATAAAGGTAATGTTACTGCTGGACACAGAGGCAGAGGAGAGGATGTTGGTTTATTTATTCATTTGAGTGGCTCGACTGTATTATCGCCGGATCCCAATCTAAAGGTGCTTGTATGCACTGTTGAAGAAGCAATCAAGCTCGGAGCAGACGGGGTGTCAATCCATATAAACATAGGAGCCGAGTATGATTCTAAAATGCTTGCAGACTTCGGTAAGATAGGTAAAAAATGTTCCGAGTGGGGTATGCCCCTTCTTGCAATGATGTACACAAGAGGACCAAAAATCGAAAATGAATACGATGCCGATGCCGTTAAGATTGCTGCAAGAGTAGCAAGTGAACTCGGTGCAGATATGGTAAAAGTCACATTTACTGGTGATGCAGAATCATTCAGCAAGGTTGTTGAAGGATGCTCTGTCCCCGTTTTAATCGCAGGCGGTGAAAAAGCAAAATCGACTGAGGATGTTTTAAAGAATGTCAAAATGGCTATGATTGCCGGCGGTAAGGGTGTCTCCATGGGGCGAAATGTTTTCCAGCATGAAAATCCTGCAAAATTTTGCGAAGCCGTATCAGCAATAGTACATAAAAATGCAAGCGTTGAAGAAGCGATGAAAATTATAACAGGAAACAAAAATAAATAATCAATACTTTTAAAACATTGATTATTTATTATATTATTAACCATATTCATAATAGGAGAAACTAATTGAATTTACCTAAATATAAATGTATAAAATGCGGTTATATTTACGATCCGTTAAAAGGCGATCCAGAAAATAATATTAAACCTGTTGTACTATTTGAAGACTTGCCTCATGATTGGAGATGTCCTGTATGCAAGGCAGATAAGCAATATTTTATTAAAGGCGGAGTATAAATATTTTTATTTTTAAAACATCTTGACAAATATTATATTTTTTTTTATTATCGCACTCAATCTTTGCCTCTGTAGCTCAGTTGGTAGAGCAGTGGACTGAAAATCCATGTGTCACCAGTTCAATTCTGGTTGGAGGCATTATCAGGCGGCTAGAGTAAGCAGTATAATCCAATTTTGGATATGCTTATTCTAGCCGCCTTTTTATTTATTATCAGCTCCCGGAGTTGCATAATTAAATTTTAAATATTCATATTTATTACTAATGTTTTTCTGTCCGTTTGCAGTAAACCAATTTTCAGGATTTCTGCCGTCTCCATAGATTTTTTTCCTTGACAGGCTTTTTTTTAGCCCATTTGCTTTTGCTTCAAATAAACCGCCATAATTTGATGCTCTGTCCCCCTTGCCGGCATAATCAATTACATTATTGCCAATATCTTTAAGAATCAATTTTAAATAGCTATTTTTAATTGAAAGCTGGTCTTCTGTAATCCCTGATGATGGTATAAAGGCTGATATGTTTTTTGGGAGAGTTTGGATAACAAAATAACCATTTTTTTCTATTATCCCATGCTTTATATAAAGATCGGTTTGATTAAGACCAGCATTACTTATTTTCCATCCAGCAAGATTTATTCTCCTGTTTGTATTATTTTTTAATTCAATGAATTCATCATTTGCAGCTAATTTATTAGCTGTTTTCTGGCTGCCCATCCACATTATTTCGTTTATAATTATATCCTGATATGAAGCTCTGTCCCCGATCTCGATATCATCAAAATCCTTGCCTTCATTCCAGACTTTTTCAAACTGTTTTTCATAAATTCCTGCAATCTTTTTGGAATGAATAATCATTATATTTTCATCGTTATTTCTGCTTGCATTCCTGCTCCAGTTGAATGAACCTGTAATAACTATAGCAGAATCAAGGTCATGATCTGATATTAATACCTTGTGATGAAGTTTTCCTCCATGTACATCTGAAACTATATTTTCATTGCCATCAATCCTACAATCAATATTGTTGTAAACAAATACTTCATCTATTGAATGATCTAGCTGCGATTTATCGAATATCCCTTTTAATTCTATATTATTTTTAGTCTCTTTTAAGAAAAAATCAGCCAATCCTTTATATGAAAAAGAATAAATCATAAAATGAATTGATTTTTTTGTATTTTTAATTCTATCAATAATAATACCCATGGGATTGCTGTCTTTATCATTGTGGTTAACAAAAACAATTTCAAATAGAATTCCATCAATTTTGATTTTATTTATTTTTTTAACTTCTTTATTCATTCCCATAAGATAATTGAATTCATCTTTGAAAGCATTAAACATGTTTTCATCACAAATTATAAATGAATTGTTATTGTTGTTATTCAGACATGTTTCCGTAAAATTTGTAGATCCCGTTACAATAAATTTTTTACCACTGTCATCGGTGATTAATGTGAATTTATTATGCATTATTCCGTTTGAATTCACAAGTTTAAAATCATCAAACCCTGAATCACTAGGAAAATTAATACGTTTTTTTTTAGGAACAGGAAAATTTTTATCCAGTGCCTCTGCTATTTTAAAATAGCCTTCATAGTATAATCCATTTTTTTGTGAAAGTAATTTAGAACCGTCTTTGTCTCCGATAAACCTTACATGTATTTTGTTATTAATCGCATTAACCAGTGCATTGATTATTTTTTCATTATCAAATCCATAAATGCAGACATCAAGATTATAATCCTTCGATTGTCTCCCTAATAAATTAATTATATCGTTTTCTAATTCGGTTTTTTTTGGAGGATCTGTAAAATACAATGTTATGTTATTAGAGATAATATATTTTGTTTTTAATTTGCTATCAGATGAATCATCTTTATTATTACTGTTCGATGTTGTAAATAATATAGCAATAATGATAATTACGAATATTGACTTTTTTTTCATGGGCAAAACTTATTTTAATAAATAAAAACTACTATTTTTTAGCACTCCTGGCAACTCTTAATCCTATATAAGACCTTCTTAAATTGATAGTATGTCCGCTATGACCTCCCGTCCATACGATAATTTCTCTTATTGTAACTTGAGTATCAAAAGGTTTTGCTTTTTCCCTTGCCGAAACCCTGCATTTTTCCGGATAATCTTTATTTAATCCGCCTCGTAGTACTCTTTCTGTCCCGCTATCCGGACCTTTTGGATTATTTTTGGGCGATTTTCTGTAATAATCTGCATCATACCAATCCCAGCACCATTCGTAAATATTGTTACTCATGTCAAATAGATTAAGTTCATTGGATACAGTAGTCTTACTACCATAAGGATATATTTCAAATTTACTTATAATTTCAACATATGATATGATAGCTTCTTCATATTTACTTTCAGTGGTATTTGATGCTACATCATTTATTATATTACTTCCAGCAAATTTATAATTTTTTGATTTCGCACCACCTTTTGCGGCATATTCATACTCAGCTTCTGTCGGCAATCTGTAGCCGTTAGCATTAAAATCACATTCAACAGTCCAGTTGTATTTATCAATTTTGCCATTTTTATTATTTTTATCTCTTTGATTTTTATCAATTTTATAACATGGCTTTAATCCTTCCTTAATACTTCTTTTGTTACAGTATTCTATTGCATCGTACCATGTGATATTATGTACAGGTAATTTATTATCTTTATATTTACTTGGATTATAATCCATTACCTGATTCCATTCTTCTTGAGTAATTTCATACATCCCTATATAAAAATCATCAATAAGCACTTCATGAACAGGCTCTTCATTGGCAAATTGATCCGATCTTTTATTACCCATCATGAAAGGTTCACCTTTTAAATCTATTATATTGACCTGTTTTTCTGATAATTTATTTAAAATTATTTTCTTTTCTTCAACATCTTTAGATATACTTATATTTTTTTTTTCATAACCAAAGGCACTTATAGTAAATTCCACACTTGCATTTGACGGAATATCTATTACCCTTGGTTCATTCATCTTGAATTCTTTTTCAAATAATCCTGATTTAACCTTAACATCAGCAACAATATTTTTATCATTTGCATCAACAACTATTATTTTGAATTTCCTTAAATTTATATCTATTTTTTTATCTTTAATATCCTCTTCTGTTGTATAAATAAACACTTCAACCCTGCGGTTTTCTTCGGTAATTTTTTTTACTTTCAGGTTCTGGCTACCAAAGCCCTCTGACTTTATTCTCGAAAGTGCTATGCCTTTGTTATTTAAAAAGAGAGCAATTGTATTTGATCTTCGAATTGATAATTCCATCTCTTCTTCAGGCTCACCCAGAGAATTGGTATATCCTTTTAAAGTTATTATGCTGTTTTTATTTTGATTCGCTGCTTTAAAAATTTCATCCAATTCGGGGACAGAGCCTGCCTTTATTTCATCAGAGTCGGGGAGAAAATATATCTCTGTTTTATATATTTCTCCAGCATAGATAGAATTTAATAATAATAATAATAATAAAATGATAAATATTTTTTTCATTAAAATAGGCTCCACATCGAAAATATTAAAAAAAATATTTTAATCAATACTGATAAGAATATAGCATTATTTTTAATAAAATCAAAAAAAATATGTTTTTATACTTAAGGTATTTTAATTGTAAATAATTGTTGTAATTTAATAATGTTTAAAATATGGATTTGCCAATAAGAAATATAAATTTGGGGACAGAGCTATAAAATATTTTTTAAAAAATTAATATTATTTCTTAAATTTGACAAATAAAGATAATTATTTATAATTCTTAATAATGATATAAGCCATTTTTGTGGCTGATAATAATTATAACTTTAAGGAGAAACTGATGGGATTAATATATGTATTAGCTGGAGCAGGGGTAGTTTTATTATTAATAATTATTGTTATGGTAAATACCTTGATTGGCAAGAAGAATCAGGTACAAAATGTTTTTGGAAGCATAGATGCATTATTAAAAAAACGTTATGATTTGATACCAAATTTGGTAGGCTCGGTAAAAACTTATATGAATCATGAAAAAGAGACTTTGATAAGGATTACGGAATTAAGAGCAAAAGCTATGACTCCAGGAATATCCGATGATGAAAAGGTAGACTTAGGCAATCAGATTGGTAAAATGCTTGGCGGAATAATGGTAGCTGTTGAGAATTATCCAGATTTAAAAGCAAATCAGAATTTTTTGCAGCTTCAGGCTGCTTTAACCGAGATTGAGGAACAAATATCGGCAGCAAGAAGAGCATACAATGCTGCTGTAACGGATTATAACAATGCTGTTGAGATGTTCCCGACAAATGTCTTTGCCGGAATGATGAGTTATAAGATTAAAAAAGTTTTCGAAATTGATGAGTCTGAAAGAAAAAATATTAATGTCGGGGAGATGTTTAAATCATGATTAAATCAATAGAAGAATTAAAAAGTTTTTATGATACGATTCTAATGAGCGATTTAACTAAACTGGAAGAAGCGCGTAAAAAAATTGCCAACAAAATTGTAATGCTTTATTTAGGGCTCGGATTGGCAATTACTGTTTCGATAATATTGTTTTTTATTATACATTTTTTTGCCTTAATTATATTTATCCCTGCCATAATAGGCGGTTCAATATTGTATTCCAAAATTACTAAAGGCTATGTGTCAGAGTTTAAAACATCCGTTATTTTGAAAATAATAAAATTTATTGATCCAAATCTGGAATATAATCCGAATCAATGTATTCCAATGAATATTTATATGGAAAGTAAATTGTTTAAAAGGACTCCGGACAGATATAATGGCGATGATCTTGTTTACGGGAAAATAGATCAAACCGAATTGAGTTTTAGCGAACTTCATACAGAATATAAAACACAGACAAGATCGTCTTCGGGCGGTACACAGACTCAATATCATACAATTTTTAAAGGTTTGTTTTTCACGGCAAATTTTAATAAAAAATTCAAGGGTGAAACTTATGTTATGCCTGATGTTGCTCAAAAAGCATTCGGTAATCTGCTTGGAAATTTATTTCAATCATGGAATAAAACAAGAGGCGAATTGATAAAAATGGAGGATATTGATTTTGAGAAACTGTTTGTAGTTTATGGCAGTGATCAGATCGAGGCAAGATATATATTATCAACCAGTTTGATGAAAAGGATTACAGATTTTAAGAATAATACCAAAAAAGATATATATTTATCATTCTTAAATAATAAAATATATGTTGCTATTTCATATTATAAGAATCTATTTGAGCCTAAAATATTCAAAACTCTACTGGATTTCTTTGTTATAAGAGAATATTATGAAGATTTACAAATGGCGATAAGTCTTGTTGATGAATTGAAATTGAACACAAGGATTTGGGGATAGATTTTTTATTAATATATTAAAAATTGCAGTTTATACTACAAATACTTTAAAATATATATAGTTTTTATTATCGAATTTTTATTTATAATTCA
>CAZHHK010000064.1:0-1416 GCA_964531405.1 uncultured Spirochaetales bacterium
TTTTAAGAAAAATTAATAGTAAAATTAAGCATTATTTTTGCTATATTTTTCATCGATTTTTTTTTGCATTTTTTCTAAATCTTTATTAATAATTTCAGTTCTTATTTTATTAAAAAAGTCAAAGGCAAATATATAAATCCCGAGTTTGTACTTTATTCTTTTATCATCCATTATTTTTCTTATTTCTTTTTTGACTTCATCTTCCCTGGAGTATAGTTTTTTTTTAAGCTCAAAATATTTCAAATTGCATTGTGCTTCGTTTATAATATCTATATTTATACTATTATAAGTAAGATTGTTATTTTTTAAATACTCTTCTGTGGAATTATAATAAAGCTGCAGGTTTTTAAATCCTAATCTTGTTAATTCTTCTAAAAGATTTCTAAATCTTTTAGAGGTGGCAGGATCAAGATATTTTTCTGATATCGCTGCCATATCTTCCATTTTAGGATGAAGCTTGATTTTTATATCATCGATATTCCTGTAATTATCTCTCCAGATTCTTATATTATCAATATAAGTTGATTTCCCGAGTTTTAAAATTATTCTCTCAATGAATGATTTATCTTTATAGTTATCGTATTCTTTTACAAGGACATCATGTATTCTTGTCGCAATCAAATCTGTTGTAGTATCAAAAGCTACCATATTAAGCGCTGGAATTAAGAAACTTATTATAATAAATAACTTCATTTATAATTGCCTTTAAAAATATGTTGTAAATTTTTTAGTAATATTATATTATTTTCTTATAATTTACCAATAAGAAATTATTTAAAAATAGGCATAATTTTTAAAAAATAATTATAAATTTTTAAAAAAACCGATAGTTTTCGGTTAGTTAAGCGATTATATTAAAGTAAATGTTTTATAACTTAATTAAAAAGGAGGATTTTATTAAAAATGAATAAAAAAACGTTTATAAATTTTAAGAATTTGATAGTTATTTTTATTTTTTTAATTGCCATTATTGCTGGCTGCTCTGTGCCGGGTAGTAAAAATTCTTCCGGAGGTAAAGGAGGCTCAGGAGATTCATCTTCTTTAGATCCTTTATTAATAGAAAATATTTGGAAGGCAGGTTCAATTACAGCCGGCGGTGTTAAATGGTATTATTTTAATGCAACAGCTGGTGAAACTTATCGTATCCAGTGGGATGATTCTTATGAAGGCTCTGGTTATTTATACCTGTGATATAAAGGTAAGTGTATATAGAGAAGATCAAACAACAGCATATTTTACACGTGGAGACAACGGATATACTACCGTTAGGAATATAACAGCAAGCGCAACTGAGAGGGTTTATATTAAAGTAGAAGGGTTTGACTCCATTGCATCAGGGACATTTGCTATAAGATATTATAAATCAAGTAGTTCGTCATCAAGTAGTTCGTCATCAAGTAGCTCGTCATCAAGTAG
>CAZHHK010000064.1:1516-18941 GCA_964531405.1 uncultured Spirochaetales bacterium
TCGTCATCAAGTAGTTCGTCATCAAGTAGTTCGTCATCAAGTAGTTCGTCATCAAGTAGTTCGTCATATGCATGGAATATAATGATATACATGGCTGCAGATAATGATTTGGAAGAATATGCTATTGCTGATCTTAATCAACTTGAGAGTGTGCCAGGAATAGGTGATGGTGCTGTAAATGTCATTGTTCTTGTTGATAGAATACCAGGCTATTCTACAGCAGATGGTGACTGGAAAGGTACAAGACTTTATAAGATTACTTATGACTCTATAACCAGTGATCAAAACATAAGATCTACAAGATTATCTGGAATGGGTTTATCCAATACAGGGGATAGCAATGAGTTAAACATGGCTGATCCAACAAATTTATCAAATTTTGTCAATTTTGTTAAAACTAATTATAATGCAACAAATAATATGTTAATTTTATGGGATCATGGCTCTGGATGGAGATATAAAAATCTCTTGTCATCATACTCTGGTAAAATCAAGCTTAAAAAAGTTGATTTAGTTGAGAAAAATACAACTACAAATAAAAAAGGTAGTAAAGAAGTTACTGTTATTGAACCTATTAATTTACAGATTATCAATACTAATAATTATAAAACAGATTTAAAAACTCCAGTGAAAGCTGTTTGTAAGGATGTAACAAGTAGTGATGATATGTTATATAACTCAGAAGTAAGGACAGCTCTTACTGGCAAAGGCTTAACCGTTTTAGGTTTTGATGCATGTTTAATGGGTATGATTGAGACAGCATACGAGTTAAAAGATGTAGCAAGCTATATGATAGCAAGCCCTGAGGTTATCGCCGGTAATGGTTGGGATTATACTGGCTGGCT
The DNA here is from genome assembly GCA_964531405.1 of uncultured Spirochaetales bacterium. Classification (GTDB taxonomy): domain Bacteria; phylum Spirochaetota; class GWE2-31-10; order GWE2-31-10; family JAFGQB01; genus CAZHHK01. The sequence continues at coordinate 2,362 of CAZHHK010000064.1, forward strand.
TACATCATTTTTGGCAACAGATCTATCTGTAACAAATCTTTATACAACAGCTGTAGACTCTTATGCAACTTACTACTCTAGTACCCCAATAGCATGTCTTGCAGTATATGATCTAACTAAAACTAATAATCTTTACAATGCATACAATACATTTGCAACATCTTTATATGATTATATGTTAAATACATCTCATACAGACAGATGGGCTGAAATAGCAGATACTATAATAAATAATACTGAGCTGTATGTAACACCAGAAAGTGGAGGTAATGTCCATCTTGATATATATGATCTTGCAAATAATTTTTCTAGTTTGTCAGGCGCATCTACCTTAATGAGCGCTGTGAATAGTTTTGTTTTATATAACTGGACAAATCCTAGTGGTGATATAATTACAGGTAATCCAAGAAGCCATGGTATAGCAGTATACTTTGGTAATCTTAACTCTAGCCTTAATCCAAGTTTATCAACCAGCTATGTATATGGCAACTATATACTATTTACAAGTACATCAAGCTCAATCTGGCCTGATTTTTTAAAAGCTTTTTATACATATCCAGAGTTAAGTAGTGCAGTATGGGCTAGTGCTACAACCTACAATGACCCAAGTATTTCAGTTGGTGAAAGTGAATTCTATTTTATATATGTAGGTGGGAGTGGCACAGTTACTGCAACTTTAAGTAATTATGGTTCATCAAATGATCTTGATCTCTATCTTTATGACTATGTGCCGAACATTTTATCATCAGCTGGTAATTTACGTTATTCTCAGGGTACGGGGACGACAGAATCTGTTTCATATTCCTTTAGTAATACAAGACAACACAAAGGTTGGTATATAATAATAGTAGATCATTATTCAGGTAGCACTACAGGATATAGATTAGTTATTACTGGAAGTAATATTAAGTAAAATAATAAATTAATTTTTTAAGTAAGCCGTATGCAAAATAGCATACGGCTTTTTATTAAATCAGGGAGATTGGCTATGATTAAGAAAAGTGTTTTAGTTATATTTTTATTTTTTTTTATATTTAATAGCTGTTTAAGTGATAAAAAACCTACTAGCAACAGTAATATTAAGCTTAAAATATCGGGTACAAAATTAAAAAATTATAAATCAATTGATAATATTGGTAAAATCGAAGTATATGATGATGATGATAATGTATATTTTGTTATAAACTGGACATCAAGATCAAGAAGATTATTAAAAGTTTTAGGTAAATATAAAGATGAGATTAAAGCACTAAAAGGTAAGATAATTGAGGTAGAAGGAAAAACAACATATGAAACAGAATGGTCTGGTACAATAGAAATAGAAAAATATAAAGTCATAGAAAAATAGAATTCGTTTAGTTAGCTTATTTTAATCTCTACGGGTTTAATTCTCTGAAGCTTGCTTCGCTCTTATGATATATACCAATCTTTTGGATGCCCCGCCAGCTTGCTGCGGGGTAGTTCATTTTTTAAATAAACATACTTACTTTTTTCAAATTTATTGCTTATCTTTGCAAAATTCTATTATGGATATAAGATATTAGGTAAGAATCCAGAGGCATATATTGAAAAAAATATTATATTATGGGAAACAAAATAAATTTTATTGACAGACAAAATATTTTTTTATTAGATTAATAGTAAATAATTATGAATTATAAAATTTATAATTGCTTGAATTTTTTTAAATAAAAAAGAGGAGTTAAGTATGAAAAAAATATTTTTTATTTTTATTTTTTTGATTTTAATTGTTTCAATTTTTGCAAATGATCAGGAAAAATTAAATAAGGATTTTTATAAGGCTGTTAAGGATAGTGATTTAGCAAAAGCAAAAAAATTATTGGCAGAGGGAGCTGATATTAATTGTAAGAGTGAAAGCACTGGCTGGACTCCATTAATGAGGAGTTTATTCTGGAAAAGCACTCCTGAAAAGAAAGCTATGTTTTTTTTTCTTCTTGAAAACGGAGCTGATGTTAAAGCCAGAAATAATAGTCAGGGTACTGCATTGCATGTAGCTGTACCTTTTAACGATAGAGTTGATGAAATTGAAGCTTTAATAAAGGCTGGAGCCGATATCAATGCTCAAAATGAAAATGGTACGACTCCATTGCATTCTGCTACTTTTTTTAATAGTCTTGATGTTGTTAAATTATTATTAAAAAATAAGGCAGAAGTGAATATTCAAAATAAAAATGGAGAGACTCCGTTGATGATAGGATGTCAGGATAAAAAATCTGCTGCGATTGTTGAAATGCTTATTAATGCTAAAGCAAAACTTGATTTGAAGAATAAAAAAGGTGAAACTGCTCTAATGCTTGCAACAAAAAAGAAGTTAACAGAAATAGTTGATCTATTGATTAAAGCCGGTGCAAAAGAGTAAAAAAATCTGCATCAGTGGCATTAATTATTGAAACTATATTTTAAAAAATTTTTACTCTACATTATTTAATTAGTAAATTTATATTCCATATTTGTAGGTAAAAAGTCTTCAAGCGTAAAATATTTTTAAGCAATATTTTATAAAATTTGCATAATAATCATAAAAAATATACCATTTTTGCTAATGGCATAAAATTTGCTTTAAAATTATATATTGATGTTGGGGGCTAATTATGAAAAAAAAGATAGTTATATTTATAATTTTAACTTTTTTGTTTTCTGGTTTTATTAATTCATGCTTTATCCCAGAGCCTGTTCCTTCAAGTAGCAATAATGAATCCGATGATGAGGAAGATGGTGATAATGATGATGACGGTGTGAATGATAATAATACTGGAGTATACGAACCCAACGATAATTACGGGGAAGCGACATTGATACAGTCTAATATAACGCAGACTCATACGATATATAAGTTGAAAGACATAGACTTTATACGATTTAACTGTATCGCTGGCAGGATTTACAGGATAGTTATGAGTCAGATAAATGGATTTGAGCCTGAAATGAATTTATATGATACCGATGGAAAAACTTTGCTTGAGATGAAGAATGTCAAAGGAGGACATACTGATATCTTTGATTGGTTTGGGCATGATACTAACGGCAATTATAATGCGGATGAAAAAGAATCTATAATATTTACAGCTACTAAATCGGGCTATTATTTTGTCAGTGTAAATGATACTTATAATATTTATTCAAGTGGGAGCTATAAGATAACTGTTTATGAAAAAATTGAAGTTGCTTCTACAAATACATTAACAGCAACTCCAAATATGGGCAATTTAAGTATTGATCTGCATTGGAGTAAGATAGCCAATGCAACAGGCTATAGGATTTACAGATCTACAGTTGATCAGGCTCTGGAGAATTACAATTTGCTAACTACAATTAACAATGATCTGGCAACGAGTTATTCAGATAATAATATTATTTTTAATACAAAATATTATTATTATATTGTAGGTTTTAATGGCGGTAATACTGGCAATGCGAGCAATGTTGCGAGTGCCTCTCTTGATATAATTGTGGGTGATACATTGCTACAGGCTACCTCTAATTCACAGGATTTTCAAATAGATATTATTTGGACAATGATCGATAATGCACAGGGGTATTATCTTTACAGGACAACTCAGCCTCAAAATATCAATAATCCAGATTATAATGATTTTACAAAAATTGCTACTATAACAAGCAATTCAACGATTAAATACGTTGATAAGGACATTCAGCCAAATATAACTTATTATTATTATATCACCGGCTACAATAATAATGTGGAAGGAAACCCGAGTAATGTCGATGATGCTATGTTTGATTGGGGTAATTTTAAGCCAACAAGTGCGTTGATTAATGCAAGTGAGGGTTTATCAGGCAGGATTACTGTTACATTAAACAAGAAATATGACAATTCAAATATTGTAAGATATGAAATTTACAGATCGCCTGATCAAATAACTCCTGTCTATACTTATATAAACAGTTTTAGCGGTAATGCTCCTGTAGGCTCTTCGGTAGACGATACGGATGTGACCGTGAATCAGTATTATTTTTACTGTGTCAAGATAATTATTGATATAGGTGGAGTTGAGACTTCATCACAATATTCATGGTTTGATAGCGGAGTTGCCGATAATTAAAAAGTTTATGTCTCTAAATTTTTTAATAGAGTCAATAGTTTGTCACCTTTAGTTAAAACGGGTCTATAATCTATTTATAGCCCTGTTTATTTTTTTTCCCATATTAAAAACTTATATGTATCAGCTATGATGAGACCACTAAATTGATTATTTTTAAAAGCTCTGTCCCCCTAAAATAATGATTAAAACTATATGCTATTTATTTTTATAATATTTATAAATAGATTATAAATATTATAAAAATAAATCATTTGTAATAATATTATTGACTTTAGAGTATAATTACAAGATAATTTATTATCATAAGGAGGCATGGGATGGATAGATTATCAATTATTAATTATAAAGGTAAAGAAATATTATATTTTAATCATCAAGGTTTAAGTGGCAATGATTTACTTCAAGGGTGTAAGAATGCAAATGAATTTATAAAGAATTATCAAAAAGATAATACGCTTACATTGGCGAATTTTACTGATACCGTAGCATCACAGGAACTTATGGATTATCTTAAATCAGAAGAATCCAAAAACATTGAAAAAAAAGTGGTTAAAGCGGCAGTTGTGGGTATTAGCGGGATAAAAAAAATCTTGCTAAATGCTTTTAATGCTGTTATGGGAGGTAAGTATAAAGCTTTTGAAACCGAGGAAGAAGCAAAGGAATATTTGGTTAAATAATTTTAAAATTTAATAATTATTCTCATTACTCACTTTTTTAAAATAATTTATATTTTTTTACTGAATCTATAATATTGTTGCTTAGCTAAATATTTTTTATTAAAATTACTTTAAGGAATTTAAATGAAAAATAGCACGAAAAAAATAACTTTGATTTTGCTAGCATTAATAGCTATAACAATCAATACTGATCAAAATATAATGAATGCAACACTTTCAGAAATCGAAAAGGAATTTTCTGTGAATGATGCTGATATCGGATTGATGAGCGGGCTTTTTACCTTGCTTGGCGCTATAGTAAGTCTTGCATGGGGTTATTTTGCAGACAGAGGAGATACAAAAAAACTTTTGATTCTTTCTGTTTTATTCGGAGAAATCCCTTGCTTTCTGACGGCATTCTCACAAAATTACTTTCATTTTTTTATTTTAAGGATTTTAACGGGATTTGGAGTTGGCGCGACTTTCCCTATTATTTATTCTATAATCGGAGATTTTTTTAATCAAAAAGAAAGAGGTGTTGCTACTGCATTAATCACGGCTTCCATAGGTCTCGGGCAAATAGCTGGAATGCTTCTTAGCGGTTATCTTGGACCTTCATTTGGTTGGAGATTACCTTTTATTGCGGCATCGGTACCGAGCATGCCTTTTATATTGCTGTTTTTGTTTCTTGTACCCAGACCGCAAAGAGGAGGCAGTGAAGAATCAATAAAAGAGCTTGTTGAGCAGGGGATTTTATATCCGAGAAAAATACGATTATCGGATTATATAAATCTTGCAAAGAATAAAACAAATGTGCTTCTTTTTATTCAGGGAATCATGGGGACTGTACCGTGGGGCGCTATCCCATTATTCCTAGTAAAATTTTTAAGAGAAAATAAAGGGCTTACAATTGAACAGGCAACAACAGTATTTCTTCTTTTTGGGATTGGCAACATACTTGGTACTGTCTTTGGCGGAATAATAGGAGGCAAGCTGTTTAACATCAAAGCTTCGTATGTCCCTTTGTTTTGTTCAATAACAACTTTTTTGGGGACATTTGCTTCACTTTTCATCTTTATTGTAATACCTACAGGACAATTGATGCTCCTTGTAGTTTCGGGTTTTGTGGCATCATTTCTTGTATCGATGACAGGTCCAAATATGAAAAAGATGCTTCTTGATATTAATGTTCCAGAAAACAGAGGAGCGATATTTTCAATTTTTAATCTTACCGATTCGGCAGGGACGGGAATAGGTAAATATCTTGCAGGGATTTTATCGGTTGCGTTTGGGTTGACATTTTCCTTAAGTGTGTCGAGTATTTTTTGGATACCATGCGCAATTGTTTTATTTATAGCATGCATTTATTTCCCAATTGATTTAAATTTATTCAAAAGCAAGATGGAAAAGATAGCAAAGGATATGGAAAAATAAGATTTTAATTTGGAGTAAAACTATGTCAGTTGTAAGTTTTCCAAAATCTTTCAGGTTTGGTACAGCGACTGCTTCTTATCAGATAGAAGGAGCATGGAATGAAGATGGTAAAGGCTTATCTATCTGGGACAATTTTACGCATAAAAAAGGAAAAATTTTAGATAAATCAAATGGCGATATCGCATGTGATCATTATCATCTATATAAAGATGATTTTAAATTGATGAAAAAATTAAATTTTAAAAATTATAGGTTTTCAATATCATGGCCCAGGATTATTCCTGATGGTAAAGTCAGCATAAATCAAAAAGGGATAGATTTTTATAAAAAGCTTGTTGATGAAATGCTCAAAAATAAAATAGAGCCCTTTGTTACATTATATCACTGGGATTTGCCTCAGTCTCTTCAGGATAAAGGGGGCTGGTATAACCCTGATACTTCAAAATATTTTGCTGATTATGTGGGAATAATCGTAAAAGAATTGAAGGATAAAGTGACTTATTGGGCAACTTTTAATGAACCTTCGGTAATATTTATACTGGGACATGTAACGGGTGAACATGCTCCGGGATATAAAAATCTTTTTAGAGCCTTTCTTGTGCCGCATAACCTACTAATGGCACATGGTTTTGCTGTGCAGAAAATAAGGAGCATAAGCAAAAAATTAAAAGCAGGGATTGTCAATAACTTTACTACTTTTTATCCGTACTCACCAAAGGATATAAAGTCTGCTGATATTGCCAACAGTTATTCAGTAAGATTATTTATGGATACTATCTTTAAAAAGAAATATCCGGATTTAATCGAGAAGAGGATACATTTTTTTAATAAAAATATTAAACAGGAAGATTTTGATGTGATTTCCACTCCGATAGATTTTTTAGGTGTAAACTTTTATAATAGAAATTTTGCAAAGCGTTCGTTAAATCCTATAGCGGGTTTTAAAAAAATGGATCCGGATTATGAAGGAGTAAGGTTTACCGACATGGGCTGGGAAATTTATCCTGATGCATTCTATGATTTACTAATGAAAATCAAAAATGAATACGGCAATCCTGAAGTATTTGTTACTGAAAACGGTGCGGCTTTTAAAGACAATCTTGTAAAAGGTAAAATAAATGATATTGAAAGAATCGATTATTTAAAAAAATATATTCAGGCGATGAACAAGGCGTTGAAGGAGGGAGCCAATATTAAAGGATATTTTGTCTGGTCGTTTATGGATAATTTTGAATGGGCTTTTGGATACACAAAAAGATTTGGAGTGGTGTATGTTGATTATACAACTCAAGAACGTATCGTTAAAGAGAGCGGTTTATGGTACAGCAGACTTTGCAGAGATTATAAATTTGAAATAAAAGATTGATGGTAGTGATTGCTATTCGAGAGTTTTTAGAAATAATAAAAAATGAGTTATTCCAGTGTATTATAAACGACTGCCTTTTTTCAAAGAGTGTTACTTAAATGGATAAACTTATTTCAATCTGTTTTTTAATTCTTCAAGTTCATTCATCAATTCTTGTGGAAGTCTCTCTCCAAATTTATTATAGAATTCTTCAATTGACTGTATTTCCTTCTGCCAGCCGACTCTATCTACTTCAATCAGTTTTTTCATAATATCTTGTGAAATACTCAAACCTGATAGATCTATAGCATCTTCTTTTGGTATTATTCCGATTGATGATTCTACTCCGATATTCTTTCCTTCAATTCTTTCTACTATATATTTCAAAACCCTACTGTTTTCACCGTAGCCAGGCCACATGAATTTGCCGTTTTCATCTTTCCTAAACCAGTTAACGAAAAATATCTTTGGGGCTTTATCTCCAAGTTTATTGCCCATTTTAATCCAGTGTGCAAAGTAATCTCCCATGTTGTACCCGCAAAAAGGTAACATTGCAAACGGATCTCTCCTTACAACACCAACCTGCCCGATATTTGCAGCTGTGGTTTCAGAGCCGGTTGCCGATCCCATGAATACGCCGTGAACCCAATTTAATGCTTCATTTACTAAAGGCATAGTTGAAGCTCTTCTACCTCCAAATAAAATTGCACTGATCGGTACACCTTGAGGATTTTCCCAGTCTTTATCTATAACAGGGCATTGACTGGCAGGAGCAGTAAATCTTGCATTTGGGTGAGCACCTTTTTTACCGCTTGTACTTGTCCATTCATTGCCTTCCCAATCAATGCCCTTTTTAGGAGGATCGATACCCATATCTTCCCACCAGACATCATTATCTTCTGTAAGTACAACATTAGTGAATATTGTATTCTTCTGGATAGTTTTCATTGCATTTGGATTGGAAAATATTGAGGTACCGGGAGCAACACCAAAAAATCCGTATTCAGGATTCAAAGCATAAAGTCTTCCGTCTTTGCCTATTCTCATCCATGCTATATCATCGCCTAAACATCTTACTTTCCAGCCGGGTATAGTAGGCTCCATCATTGCAAGATTTGTTTTGCCGCAAGCACTTGGAAATGCAGCTGCTATATAGTATGTTTTATTTTCAGGTGAGGTCAGTGATAAAATAAGCATGTGTTCTGCAAGCCAACCTTCGTCGCGTGCCTGTACTGAAGCGATTCTTAATGCAAGGCATTTTTTACCTAAAAGAGCATTTCCGCCATAGCCTGAGCCATATGACCATATCGTTCTTTCTTCAGGGAAATGAACTATATATTTATTTTCGATCGGTGCACAGGGCCAACTTACATCTTTTTGACCTTCTTTTAAAGGTGAGCCAATGGAATGCAGGCATGGGATGAATTCTCCATTTTCTCCAAGCTGTTCAAGTACCTTTGAGCCGATCCTTGTCATTATTCTCATATTTACTACAACATAAGGAGAATCTGTTATTTCTATACCAATTTTTGAAATTTCCGATCCCAGCGGTCCCATAGAAAAAGGGATTATATACATTGTACGTCCCTGCATACAACCATCATATAATTTTTTTAATGTATTTTTTATTTCCTCAGGAGCTATCCAGTTATTTGTAGGACCAGCATCTTCTTTTTTAATCGAACTTATATAAGTCCTATCTTCGACTCTAGCGACATCACTTGGATGGGATCTGAATAAATAACATTCTGGTCTTTTTGCTTCATTTAATTTTATTGTTATACCTTTATCAAGCATTTCTTTAAATAATTTTTTATTTTCCTCTTCTGTGCCATTGCATAAATATACTTCTTTTGGTTTGCACAATTTTGCTATCTCTTCAATCCATTCATTTAATTTTTTATTTTTTGTCATATGCATAGCTCCTTCGTGTTTAGATAAATTGCCTACATATATAACTAATGAAGTTATATTGTCAAGAAATATTTTTCGCTAAAGCATCAATTGTTTAGTTTTAAACAAAAAAAGCCAACATTGATTTTATTATCGCGATAGATATTTTTACAGCGATAATTAAATTAATGTTGGCTTACCGGACAACAATCTTTATAAGACGTTTGTTCAGTCTTCCTTAAAAATTTGCAATTATTTATATGATTAATTATTGCTAAAGTCAATATCATTTAATTCGATTACTAAAAAAACAGCCATTAGAATGTATCTTTATTAATAATATGAATGATTTATAGAATTGACACAAGGGGATTATTTAATTATAATCTTTTCACTTTACAGTATAGCAGTAATAAAACTTATCGATCTTAATCTTAAGGAATAAAATTTGCAATTTAATACAAAAGAATATCTTGATAAAGTAAAAAAAGCAGCTTCTTTTATAAAAGAAAAAATAGGCAGTGATATTTATGATGTGGCAATTATTTTTGGAAGTGGCTTAAGTCCATTTTATGATTTTAATAAAATATCTTCCATATTATATGAAGAAATACCTTTTTTTCCGATAAGCTCAATCAAAGGGCATGAGGGGAGACTTACTCTTACAGAATGTTATGGAAAAAAAATTATTAATTTTTTAGGTAGATTTCATTATTACGAAGGCTATACTCCATTTGAAGTAACCTTTCCTGTAAGAGTAATAAAAGAACTGGCTGTTAAAACGCTTATAATTACCAATGCGGCTGGAAGTTTAAATAAAAAAATTAAAGTAGGCGATCTTATGATTATAAATGATCATATTAATTTAACAGGTACAAACCCTTTAATTGGCCCAAATATAGAAGAGCATGGATCAAGATTTATCGATATGTCAAAGGCTTATTCCCCAAGGCTTATCAATCTTGTAAAAAAATATGCAAGGTATAAAAATATTAAACATGGAGTATATGTAGGCGTTGATGGTCCAACTTATGAAACAAAATCCGAAATAAAATATTTTAAAAAAATAGGAGGAGATGCTGTTGGCATGTCAACCATATTTGAAACAGTTGTGGCAACTCACTGTGCCATAGAGACAATAGGGATAAGCTGTATAGTAAACTCAGCATTAAATTTTAATAAGCACACAATAAGTCATGAGTCTGTAATAAATGAAGCAAAAATAATCGAGCCTTCACTTATGAGGCTTATCGATGTAATAATAAAAAATTTATGAATACCGGGAAATATATATTATCGGATAATGCAAAAAAAATTATCCAGGATGAAATAAAACAATATGAAGGCAATGAAATATTCTTCGGCTGCCTTATAGATAACAATAATTTTGTTACAGAAGTAAAAGCTTTTTGCTATGGCAATGAAGAAGCGGTTCTTGCCCCCTATGAAATCGCAAAAATATATCATGCCGTGTTACACAATCATCCTTCTGGTAATATAAAACCATCGGCAGATGATATTAATTATGCTCAATACTTACAAAATGAAGGTATTGGATTTTTTATAACAGATAATGAGGCATCAAAATTAAACTGCGTAGTCCCTCCGATTATTCTTTTTAAAAATAATGAAAAAATTGATTATGAATTGATCAAAGATTTTTTTTCTACTGATGGGATTATTGCTAAAAATAAAGAGGGGTATGAAGTGAGAGAAGGGCAACTTGATATGTCGTTGTCGGTTGCTGAATCATTAAATGATAACAAAATTGCTTTGATCGAAGCCGGTACAGGTATTGGTAAATCGTTGGCGTATTTAATTCCCGTATTTTTATGGGCTGAAAAAAATAATGAAAGGATTGTAATATCGACGAATACTATAAACCTTCAGAATCAGCTAATAAACAAGGATATCCCTTTTGTGAAAAAGATTTTAAATTCTAATCTTGATGCTGTTATAGTAAAGGGCAGGCGTAATTATCTTTGCAAACTTAAGATTTATAATGTACAGAGTGAACTTGAACTTGATGAGCAGGCTGAGGAGCTTAATACAATACTAAAATGGGCAGCTATTACAAATGAAGGTGTAATTGATGAATTAAACTTTGAGCCTTCGAATGATACATGGGAAAAAGTTTCAAGTGAGGTTGATTTTTGCGCTGGTAAAAATTGCTCATTTTATACAGGTTGCTTTTTTCAGATTGCTAGAAAGAAAGCCAGCGACTCAAATATACTTATTGTCAATCATCATATATTATTTGCCGATGTTGATATACGCAGTCAGGGCAGAGGATTGGATGAAAATATACTTTTGCCTCCTTATAAAAAAATAATTTTTGATGAGGCTCATAATATTGTCAAATCTGCATCATCATTTTTTTCAATAAGTTTTTCTAAAGGCTCGTTTTATAAATTCTTAAGCCTGTTCAAGAAAAAAAACAAAGGTATATTAAACAGGCTTTTAAATAAATTTCATAGTGGAAGGAAAAAAGGTTTAACCAGTGTCGCAGAATATCTTGAAAATAATGTTATATCATCATTTAATGAGTTATATGATAAAACTTATGAAGTATTTCAAAATATAAACAGATATTTTGCCAAGATTTGTAAAAACCAAGATGATAATTATAATTTATACAAAACTAATTTGCAGTACCGCATAAAAAAAACAGAATGGGAATCCGAATCTTTTAATGAAGAAGTAATAAATTGTCTTAAAAGCTTACTTATCGCTCTGGATAGATTTGATGGTTTTTTGGAATTGTTTTTAAAAAAATTTAATGAGTTAAAAGATACTGTAAAACAGAAGTATGAGCTTGATATAAAATTGCTGAAATCTTATTTGATGAAGTTGTCAAGTGTGCAGGAGAGTATTAATGGATTAATCAATATAGATACAGATTATTATGTAACATGGTTTGAAATGTTCGGTGATTTAGCCGATCCGCTTTTTAAAATAAATGCAACTCCTTTAGAAATTGAGAAGAAACTTTATGAGAATATTTATGAAGTTTTTGATAGTATCGTGCTGTGTTCTGCTACTTTGACGGTGAGTTCAAGTTTTAATTATTTTAAGAGATTAAGCGGGTTATCTTTAGCAAGTGACAGGGAGATAATACAAAAAAAAATAGATTCGCCTTTTGATTATCAAAGTAAGGTGCTTTTTGTTGTCCCTGTCGACATGCCCGAACCAGCTGATCCTGATTATAACGAAAAGCTAAATAATTTTTTGATTAATACAATAAAAACAACAAACGGGTCGAGTTTTATTTTGTTTACTTCTTACAGACAGCTTAAAAAATCAGTTGAAAATGTAAAACCTGTGCTGGAACAATTTGGATTACGATGTTTTTATCAGGGTGAATTTGAAAAATCAAAGCTTTTGGACAAATTCATAAATGATATGCATTCTAATCTTTTTGCAACAAGTTCATTCTGGGAAGGAGTTGATGCACCAGGTAAAACATTGCGTTATGTTGTATTGACCAAGCTACCGTTTACAATGCCGACTGAGCCTGTAGAAGAGGCTAAAATTGAATATCTTGAAAAAAAAGGATTAAACCCATTTAATGATTATACCCTGCCTGCTGCTGTTATAAGATTTAAACAGGGTTTCGGCAGATTAATTAGAAAAAACGATGATTACGGCATAGTAGCTTTATTGGATTCGCGTTCAATGAAAAAAAGTTATGGCAAGATGTTTTTTCAATCTCTGCCAAAATGCAAATTTTACTCAAACATATCTTTAGAGACGGAAAAAGCAATTAAAGCACATATAGATATATTTGAAAAATAATTTTTAAAGTTTATAGATGTTAAATAGTTAAACTAGATTAATTCTAAATTTTTCTATTTCTTCAATCTCGTCAAGTGATTCTTTTATATTTTTTTCTATGATATTTTTTTCAAGATCTATAAATTTTTTATATAGATAATCGATTTCAAGATTTGCCGAAGCTCCTTTCATTTTATGCGCTAATTTTTCTGCAACTTCAAGATTTCCATTATTTATATTTTGTTTAATCAATGGCAAAGTTTCATCAAACATTATAATGTATTCTTTGATGAGATTTTTTATAAAATCGGCTTCAAGGTTATTATTTTTAATCATTTTATCAATAATATTATCAAGGATATTGTTTTTATCTTGCGCCTTGTTTTGATAATTACTTAATATGCTTAAAAGTTTATTAAAATCAACAGGTTTGCTTAAATAATCATCCATCCCGGCTTCAAAACACTTTTTTTTATCCCCCTCCATTGCATAAGCTGTCATCGCTATAATAATAGTATGTTTTTTATTCTTTTCAATTGCTCTTATTTTACGCGTTGCTTCATAGCCATCCATGATTGGCATTTGACAATCCATTAAGATTATATCATATTCATTTTTGCTGTAAGCTTCAACAGCTTCTTTACCGTTGTAAACGTTATCGCAAGAATAACCGTTTAATTCTAAAAATTTATTTATAATTTTTACATTTAATTCAACATCTTCGGCGAGTAAAATTTTAAGATTTTTATTATTTATTGCAATGTTTTCATTAGCATTTTTTTTATCATAATTTTGATTGAGTTTAACATTGTCTTCGTAAATAACTATTTTGTTTGCTTTTGCACTGTTATCGTTTTTTGATTTTTCAAATTTTATTGTAAAATAAAATTTTGATCCCTCATTTATCTTGCTTTCTACTTCAATCTTACCATCCATCATTTCGATTAAACGTTTTGTTATAGCCAGGCCTAATCCTGTACCCTGATAAGCTCTTGTCGTAGATGAATCAATTTGAGTAAAGGGGTTAAATAATTTATTAATGTTTTCCAGATTTATGCCTATGCCGGTATCTATAATTTCAAATTTTAATTCTATTGTATTCTCATCTTCATCGAGTATTTCAACATTAATTTTTATACTGCCAGTATTGGTAAATTTAACTGCATTTGAAATTAAATTGTTTAAAATCTGTTTGATCCGTGATGGATCGCCGATTATTTGCTTTGGTATGTTGTTATTTATATAATAATCAATAGCGATATTTTTTTCTTTAATTTTTGGTAAAAAAAGCTTTATTGTATCATTGATTAGATCAAATAAATTGAAATTAGATTTTTCAATTGTCATTTTGTCGGCTTCTATTTTAGAAAAATCAAGTATGTCATTAATCAAAAAAAGAAGCATTTCTGAAGCATTCATGGTATGAATTAAATAATCACGTTGGATTTCTGTAAGCTCTGTTTTGTCTAGCAATTCAAGGAATCCTATCATGATGCTTAATGGAGTCCTAATCTCATGTGAAATATTCGCCAGAAATCTACTCTTAGCTTCATTTGCCTGATCGGCATCTAATTTAGCTTTTATTATTATTTCCTCAAAATTTTTTATTTCGGTTATATCTTCCGCAATTCCAGCTTCCTTGATTATATTTCCTTCTTCATCGGTGATCGGGAATGTTTTTGCCCTAATATATCTTACAGATCCATCTGGCCTTTGTATTCTGTACTCTTCGTCAAACATTTTATTAACTGTATATTTTTCAGAATTAAGAGAATTTGCTATCCTTGGCTTATCTTGGTCTATTATTGAATCAAAAAAAGAATTAGGATTATCGTATAAGCTCTGGCATGTCTTGCCAAAAAGTTTTTCATAAGCCGGGCTTATGTACAGCATTTTATCATTTGTCCTGAGCCAAAATACCTGATCGATGTTTGATGCAAGTTCTCTAAATTTTTCCTCACTTAAAGAAAGCTCCTCCATAAAACTGCAATTCTCATAAGCTATTGATGCTTGATGTATAAAAGCTTCGATTAAATTCGGATTCTTAATTATACTATTGTTAAACGTTATTATTTCCAAACCGCCGATTAATCTATTGTGTCCAATAAGCCCAATACTGTATACTTTATTAATTTTAATTTTATTAACAATTTCATATATATTAAGCTTTGAAGCAATACAATTTGAACATTCATTAATCGTGTCGAATTCATATAAGAAATTATTTTTAAAAAATATTCCATCGCTTGGTATATAATCTGATTTAATTGTATTTTTTATTTTTATTAATATATCATTATTAGTACAATTGATATCAAATAAATGAATAGATTTATCCTTATCATTAAAAGTATAAATAAAAATAAGGCAGTCTTTAATTAATTCTTTTAATGAAAGACTTAAAAAATTTAGAATTTTTGAAGCGCTATTTATTTTCATTAATGTTATTGAGCTTGTTGATAAAAACTTATAGTAGTTTGTATTTTCTTTCATAATCTTTTCAATTTCTTTTCTTTTTATAATATCTCTTAATATCAATATGACTCCATAAGGCTTTCCGGTTTCATCAACCAGTGTTTCTCCCGCAACTTCACAGGGGATTACTTTTGTTTTTTCATAATTTGTTATGTCGTACTCAACTAATTCTAATTTTTTATTCAGTCTTTTTTTGAAGTTTTTTATAGCTCTTTGTCTGTCGTTGTCTGCAATCATATCAAAAATTTTATGGCCTATATAAATGTTTTCGTCCTTTATATTAATTATATTTTTTATATTAGGAGATATAAATTGAATAATCCCGTTTAAATCAGTTATGCATATTACGTCTGGAAGACAGGACATCAATTTTTTTAAAAAATTTTCATCTTTTGTAGTATTATTTCTATTTTCGATAGAAATAATATATAATGCTTCAAAATTTTTCCACAACCCTTTTTGAAAATATGAATTAAAGTATATTATGTTTTTATTTTTTGATACATAAGGGATAGAGATGTTTTTTATTTTACCTGCTATTATCTGACTGAGTAAATATTCGGTTTCTTTCATTTTTTCGGGTGGGAGCAGGTTAATTAACTTTTTATTAATTAATTCATTTTTTTTATATTCCAGTCGTTTTAATGCAAAAGCATTTGTAAAAAGAATATTAGTTTCTAGATCGGTTATGAAGAATAATAAATTTGAATCATTAAATAACTTGTCGAATGTATTTAAATTAATATTGATTGTTTTGCCTTTTTTTTTAATCATAAATTACCCCG
The DNA here is from genome assembly GCA_964531405.1 of uncultured Spirochaetales bacterium. Lineage (GTDB taxonomy): Bacteria > Spirochaetota > GWE2-31-10 > GWE2-31-10 > JAFGQB01 > CAZHHK01. The sequence continues at coordinate 18,809 of CAZHHK010000064.1, forward strand.
GCGGTATTATGTATATAAGACAGGTAATAGCGGTAAAAATTCATTTTTTTCATTTTTTATTATGTAAAACTAATTTTTATCAATACACTTATATAATTATCAAACAATTATTAAAAAAATTCAATAATTTAAG
>CAZHHK010000065.1:0-18856 GCA_964531405.1 uncultured Spirochaetales bacterium
AAATTTATAAAAAAACACGTTATGCGCATTAATTTTTTTTATAAATTTATAATATTATCGATTATTTCTTGATTAAACTATAATCTGGACTTAAACCTTTTTCTAAAGGACCAAAATTTTCCAGATAATTATATTGTACCCCATCAAAATAAAAATAAATTTTTTTAATATCTTTAAATTGTATAGATATGGTATTTACGATACTTTGTAATAGTATTTTATAATAATTTGCGGGGTTGTCTAATCTTGATGTGTCAATGTCCATAACAGTTTCTCTGTTGAAATTCAATAATAAATTCTTATCAATCAATTCAACATTAAGGAGTTTAGAATTAATAGGAGCTATTCGTCTAATTTCGGTATTTATAGGACCTAAGAGAAGTTCATCAATTGTATTTTTAATTCTATTTTTTTTTGAGAATGATCTAACTATTTCTCTTTTTTCTGCAATAATCTTATCCATATTCCTGGTAGGATAAAAAATAAATGCCTTGTAAGTATTGGAATTTGTTGCAAAAAAACCAATCAAATTTATTATTATTATTATAAAAATAATTACAGCATTAATATTGTCCTCTATAAAATCATTTAGTGAAACCAAAACTCTTCTCAAATTCATTGATAAAATCCACCATCCCTTTAGAAATTGCTTCGGCAATTTTATTTAAATATTCGTATTTTGTCAATCTTATCTCTTCATATTTATTGGTATTAAATCCGATTTCAACTAAAATCGCTGGCATAATAGACTTTTTTATTACAAAATATGTTTGTTCTTTTATTCCTCTATTCAATGAGGCATATCCGATATCTTTTTCAAGACTATTTTGGACTTTTTTTGCTAGAGATTTTGATTCTAAATATATTTCGTCATTCAACATGGAATTCAACACTTTTTCAACATCTTTATCATCTGTTACTTCACCTTTTTTTACAATATTTCTTCGGTATTCTTCAATAAGTATCCATGTTTCAAAACCATAGCTTTTTGAGGATCTTGATGCATTTACATGTATCGAGATGAATAGCGATGCACCATATTTATTAAAAACATAATTAGCTATCTGAGATCTTTTTTCAAGCGAAACGAAGGTATCTTTGTCTCGTGTCAAGATTATTTTTTTATCAGGATATTTCTCTTTTAATTTATTGTAAAGCATTAAAGATGTTTTTAAAGTTATATCTTTCTCTTGAGAGCCGTTAAAACCGATTGCCCCTGGATCGCTGCCTCCGTGTCCTGGATCGATGATTATGGCATTTATTTTTATTTCTTTAGGCTTATCATTATCTTCATAATTAAAAATATAGTTATTTTTGATTCTTATTTTATCATTTGACGAGTTCTCTTCTATCAATGTTTCATCGTTATTATTGCCATTTGTTTTAATATTAAGATATAGTTTCTTGTTGTTGATGGCTATGTTAGATTTATTCTGGATACTGCTAAATAGATTTTTTCCTGTAAAATAATTATCTATTGTTTTAATAGCATTAGAAGGTAATAAAAATTGTCCATCTTTAAATACCGTATATGAATCGACAAAATATTTTCTGTCGTTAATGATTATAAAAGGGGAGTCATTAGCAATTTTAATGATTTTTTTTTCATTTTGTTTTAAGGTTAATAAACAATTATCTTTATCATAGTAAAAATTTAAATTAAATTTATCTATCAAATAAGATATTGATTTGTATTCCAAATCATCCGGAGAGATTGCAGTATTAATAAGTAGTAAATAAAAAAAAATTTTAAATATTTTAATAAGCGAATTAAATTTCATGTTGATTATTTTTTCTGGGCATATATTTCAAAAGTATCTCCCAATTTAAATAATCGAGCATAAAAATAAATAAATTTAGTAATATATTTATTTAAGTATTTATTATTAATGAGTCTTTCAAAATTAGTGAATCTGTCAGGATGAATACCAGTGATATTTATTTTTATATTTATATAACCAGCTTCTTTTAGAAGATTTTTTAAGAATTTTGGTGAAAAAATATAATTATGGTCTTCTGGATGGCGTTTTACATAATTATTAAAATTAGTCTTAAAAGTTATGCCCTCTGAATTGGGCGTTGCCAGTGATAAAACACCGAATTTCTTTAAATGACATGTAAATAAAAATAATAATTTTTTAAAATCATTTATATGTTCAATAACATAGTAACTTGTTATTATATCAAATTGTGTGTCATTTTTTTCTAGGTATTCTTCATTGCCTCTTACAGCATTTAATTTGAGTTTGTTTTTTATATAATCCGTTGCGTATTTTGATATATCTATCGAGAGAGTTTTAAAATTATTGCTTTCAGCATATTCACTAAAGAATCCTAACCCGCTTCCAAAATCAAGCAATGTGCCAGTTTGCAGGTATGTTTTTATTATTTCCAGTCTATTTTTTGCAAATTCCACTATATTATTTTTATCCTGTTCATAAGATTTTCCATAGGTATTTTCATATTCTTCAAAGAAATATTCTTTCTCATAAACATTGCTGTTTTCTTTGAAGTTAATAAGATATATCAACCCACATTTATTGCATTTTACCATGTTATAGTTTTCTGTCCTGTGCAACACATTATCATGAATTTTAGAACAGTTAGGGCATATATTAATAACAGGGTTCCATTTTTTTATAAAATTTATTATTTCGTTTGTTTTAGTACCAATTTTTAGATTGAAAAAAGATTTAATTTTTGATTCTTCATTGTTTTTATTAAATACTTTTTCTTCTATCATTTTTAAAATCATGGCATTAAGTGCTGCCTCAAATTGTTCTTTTGTACTATTTAAATCATTTAAAAGCTCTTCATCCCTTTTGATATAATAAGGATAGCAGAAATTTTCTGTTAATTCATCATGATAATCCGTATGATTTATTAGCAATACTGGTTTTTCCAGTATCAGAGATTCTAAAAAAGTCATTCCAAAAGATGTAATAATAAGATCCGATGATTTGATATAATTATCTAATTGATAAACATCTTTTACTATTTTACAATTTTCAGTTTCATTTATTGTTTTGTTAAAATAAGGTCCTTGTATAACAGTAATTTTATAACCCGATTTTGCAAGTATATCTATAACCGGCTGTGTGAATGAAGAAGGATCACTGCCTCCAAAAGAAACCAGAATATTTTTAGGAGGATTATTTAATTTTGTATTTTCTTTTTCTTTTTTTACCGTGGTCATTAGGTATTCTATGCCATTAAAATTGAAATTCAGCTTTTCTTTTCCTTTATTTACTATAGGAAGGGTATTGATGTTGATATCACTAATTTTCCCACCCTGTCCCATATCATCGATGCTTATGACACTGCCTAAAGCTTTATATTTTTTCATTTCGTCTAATGTTGTGTCACGAAGATCAACTATTACTCTGTCAAAAACTCCCGAATTTTCCACATGCGTGCTAAGCTTATCGTAATCAATGTAATTATATTCTGATTTCTTAAAATCTTTTAATTTATGTTTATCACCATGCTTAAAAGAGAAATATATGGAAAAGTCTTTTTTTAGTTTCTCAGATAGCATATTTATCCTGTTTAAATGTCCCATGCCGTAAGAATCAGAAAATGCAGTTATAAACAATATTCTTCTGTGTTTCACGAATTTTATACTGTCATAAGTGGAAATAACACTTCTTATTTTCATATTCTGAGATTTTTTATTTAATTCCCGGAATAAATGATTTATTTTTTCATAATCGTCTCTTGTATCAACGGTTAATCTTATATCACTTCTATGGACTTCTTCATCATTAAAATATCCTTCTTTTATTTTAAATTTATCTTTGTGCTCATATATATATGGAGTTACATGCTCAAGATGATAGGGAATTTTTGTCTTTTGTAATGCTGTATTTAAGGCATTAAAGCTTATGACTTCAACACCGCTGCCATAGGGAATAGGCTTTAAATATGCAAGATCGCAGTTACCTTTGTTAAATAAGTCTAGTGTTTCGATTGCAATCTCAGAGGATAAAAGCGGGTTATCAGCAGTTGCTCTTATTATTGTATTTACCTTAAAATAATTAGCTGCATCAACAAATCGTTTTAAGACATTTTGCTCGTCTCCTATAAATATCTCCCAGCCAAAAGATAATGCAATAGGTCGAAAATATGGCTCGCAGTCTTTTGTCGTTAAGATGGCTTTACAATCCGCCGGTACGACATTAAGCCTCTCTATGCATTGAGCAATTAGAGGTTTACCGCATATATTCATCAATGATTTTCCGGGCATTCTTTTTGAATTAAGTCTTGCCTGTAAAAATAATCCAGTTCGTTTTATGAAATTTGACATAGGTTAGAAAATCCTTTATTATTAAAAATTAAAAATATAATAGTCATCACAATTTTTGCAGAAATCAAGATAATTTTTATTTGCATTCTGCATATATAAATTTTGCAATTTATTTAAAATTGATTTTAAATCTTCTTTTTTAATGTCACCAATAGGTTCTTTAAATCTTGAATAATTGCATGCATAAATTTTGCCATCAGGACCACAATATAATTCTCTTCTTAGATGAAAGCACGGAATTCTCTCTAGCGGAGACAAATCAACCACTTTTTTATCAGGCTGAGTCTGACAGTAAGTTGAAAATTTTCTAATGATTAATTTATCTGTTTCTTTATTTCGAATGAATTTTTCGATCTCTATTTCATTTTCAAGCATTCGTGTGATCATTTTATAAGTATTGTACCCCTTTTGTGTTAAGGCATTGTAAGCATCGGATGCTTTTTTAAAATCAAAACCTGTATGTATCTTATTATAGGTTTGCTCTTCGTATGAATCGATTTTTATGACAAATGTAAATTTACTTTTGTCCAGAGTATCATCATTTAATATTATGTCAATATTATAACCGGTTGTTTCGACTATAGTTTTTGCTTTTTTATCACTTAAGTATTTCAATATCGTTATGATTTCTGGATGAACCATTGGTTCTCCGAAACCTCCAATTATGAAATTTATTTCATTGTTTACATCAATTGACTGATCGATTAATTTTTTTGCGGTTTCAAAATCCATATTTATTGGGGATTCATTTATTACAGGGTAATAAATGCTTGTTACAGGAGAATAATTTGTTATATCCAGGATACTGCAGTAAATTGTTGTGTAGATCTTATCAATATTATTGCTTAAATATTCAGTGATTCTTTCTACAGAGAAGTCATTTTTAAAGATATCATATATTGTTTTTGTGAATATTTCTTCACCAATATCTTTTAATCCAAAATTGATTCTGTAAATTCTAAGATCATGATCAGAGAGATCTGTCTCAATATCGAATGAGTTAATATCCTTTGCAATGGCATGATAAAAATAATCTTCTCTGATATCATTTGATTCTTTAAAAAGCTCAATTAATTCTTTAATAATATCTTTTCGTACGACTTCACATGTTAAGCCATTGGGATAACCGAGGGGGTATGTATAATCTGCAATATATTTTTCATGCTTGGTTACTAATTTATTTACATAAAATGGATCATATAGTGGATTGGCAGCATTAACCACGCACACGATATCTGTATCCTTTGATTCTTTTAAAATTATAGAAAGTATATTTTTTACAGTAAAATCATTGACCACTATATTTTTTATATTATCCGGAATTTTAGAGATTTTACCATTCTGGATAAGTATATACCTATCAAAGCCATTAGTTTTAGCTTTATCAGATATTATTTCCAGTGACGTTTTGTTATCAAAGATATTTGGTAAATCTTTATAAATAAATAATCCATCAAGAATAAGTGTTTTCATTATATTATTCTCCCAAAAGACTACTTTTGTTTTATAATAATTTATGGTATACTTTTTCAAGAAAAATTAGCATATTTTTTTAATTTTTAAAATAAGAAATTATGAATATGAATGATAGTAAATATCTCTCAGTAACTGAATTTACCAGAATAATTAAAAATAATCTAGAAATTTCATATCCTTTTGTTTTTTTGCGTGGAGAAATATCTAATTTAAGACCTTCAACCAGCGGACATTACTATTTTAGTCTTAAGGATGAAACTTCGAGTATCAAGGCTGTTATTTTTAGAAATAACTTAAGCATTTTGAGTAATTTTGATGCTGGCGAGGGGATTAAAGACGGTAAAGAAGTACTAATTGAAGGAAGGATGAGCGTTTATGAAAGGGGAGGAGAGTATTCAATAATTGTTAGTAAGATAATACCTGTTGGTATTGGTGAGCTTGCAATAAAATTTGAAATACTTAAAAAAAAGCTTGATAGATTGGGGCTTTTTGACCCTGCTATAAAAAAACCTCTGCCAATGTATCCCAATCATATAGGCATTGTAACTTCTCCCACTGGAGCCGCTTTAAAGGATATACTCAATGTGCTTAAACGGAGATTTTCATCATTAAAAATTACCGTTTTTCCTGCTTTAGTGCAGGGAGAACAGGCTAAAGATGATATTGCAAAAGCTATAAAATGTGCCAATTACCATTATGAGAATAACACGGAAAATAAAGTTGATGTACTCATAGTTGCAAGAGGTGGTGGATCGATTGAGGATTTATGGGCTTTTAACGAAGAAGTTGTTGCCTATGCTATATATGAATCCAAAATTCCTATTATTACTGGAATAGGACATGAAATAGATTATACAATCGCCGATTTTTGTGCCGATCTTAGAGCTCCGACACCATCTGCCGCGGCAGAGATCGTTGTGAGAAATACCGAAGAGCTAATTAACTCAATAAGCGCCTATAGATTGAGAATTCAGACAACGTTTGATAATTATCTTGAAAAGTTATTTTACAGACTAGATAACTGCCGTTTAGAGCGTTTAACTTTATTGTTAAAAAAAATCTATGAAAATAATCTTCAGGATTTTTCGCATATCGAAGAAAAATTGAAATCCGTTTTTGACAATATTATAAAAAAACAGAAACAAAAATTTTATATGCTCTTACAAAAGTTGAACGATATTAGTCCTTTAAATACTCTTTCAAGAGGGTATTCTATAACATTGAAGAATGATGCAATAGTAAAATCGTACAATCAAGTTGAAAGAGGCGATGATATTACCATATTGCTGGCAGAAGGGAAATTATCTGCTGTAATAAATGAAAAGTTTGAAAATAACAATATTGAGTTAAATTAATGAAACAGTTTATTGATGTTTCCTTTGATGATAAAGAGTATTCCATGATGTTAAAGAAAACAAAAATAATTAAATGGATAAAATCTGTTTTAAAAGAACTCGATCTCAAAGATCATTCGTGTTCGGTATTATTTACATCAAATGAAAAAATCACGGAGTTAAATAATCAATATTTTAATAAAAATTATCCTACCAATATTATTTCATTCTCACAGATAGAGGGAGAAAATATTGATTTTATAAAAAATAAATTCCTGGGCGATTTGGTAATATCTGTGCCTTATGCTGTCTCTTTTATAAAAGATAAATCTCACACTCTTGAAGAAGAAATTAATTTTTTAATTCTTCATGGCATTCTTCATTTACTGGGCATGGATCATGAGAATGATAATGGAGAAATGGATAAAAAACAACAGGAACTTTATCACAGACTTACCGGTGTATTGCTTGAATAAAAAAAATAAAATAATTTTATTGAAAAATTATTTTATTTGCAAAGGATGAATTATTTTCATATAATTAAATTAGAGATAGTTTGGAGTTTTTTATGGAAAAGAGAAGATTTAAACGGGTGAGTAGTGATTATAATATAAAAATAAATGTTATAAAAAATGATGAAAGTAAAGTAATAGACGAAGGTAAAACTATAAATATTAGTGCATGTGGAGTATTATTGAAATACAGCAAGCCATTGGAGATAGGCTCCATTATAAATGTCAGATTTTATAATGAGGCATCAAAAGATTCTTTTGAGAGTATAGCAAAAGTTGTAAGGGTAGAGATGAATGATTATGATAATTCTTATGATATAGGTATAAATTTTATAAATCTTGAAAAAGAAAAAGAAAATAAACTGAATACTTATTTAATAAATAGTGAACAGGAACAAACTGAGGAAGAGAATTGTTATTATATCGAGATAGAAATACCAGAAGAATTATTAATTACACAAAATAAATAGATTCAAAATGAAAAATTTTCACCGAGATACAGTTTTCTTACCATTGGATCATTAACAAGCTGTTTTGATGTTCCCGATCTGAATATATCACCGAGATTTATTATATATGCCCTGTCTGTGATTTCCAATGTTTCTCTGACATTATGATCTGTGATAAGCACACCAATACCTTTTGTTTTTAATTTTGACACAATTTCTTGAATATCACTAACGGCTATAGGATCTATTCCCGCAAAAGGTTCATCCATCAAAAGAAATTTAGGATTTATTACAAGAGCACGTGCAATCTCCGTACGTCGTCTTTCTCCACCGGATAATGAGTAGGCTTTTTGTTTTGCCAAATAGCCTATTCCAAGATCGTGTATCACCTCTTCCTTTCTTCGTTTTTTTTCTTCATCTGAAATATCTAGAATTTCAAGTACAGCTTCGATGTTTTCTTCAACAGTTAATTTTCTAAAAATAGATGCTTCCTGAGACAGATAACTTATCCCGAGTTTGGCTCTTTTATACATAGGCAAGTTTGTTATTATATGGTGATCCATATATATATTGCCATCGGTAGGTTTTATAAAACCAACTATCATATAAAAAATGGTAGTTTTACCAGCACCGTTTGGTCCAAGCAATCCTACAATTTCACCCTGGCGCATACTGAATGAAGCATTTTTAACCGCTGCTTTTTTGCCAAAATACTTTGTTAAATTTTTTACTTCGAGTGTTGATGCATTCGGATCAATTATAATTTTTTGCTTGACAGACTTAACTGATGATGATTTTTTTTTTATATTTTTAAAATTGTTTTTATTACTAGTTTTTATCTTTATCGGTTTTTTCATCTTTTTTGTCAACTTCCTCGTTTAAGATTGTAGCCTCCAGCCCGCCCTCGAGCAGGAAAGTATTTGTATCCACATCGATGATTATTTTTTTTGCACTGTATGTAGATCCTTGATTTTCGACTGTTGGGAAACCGCTGATCTCCATTATCTTATCCTTGCGTGTATATTTAACAAATGCACCTTTTGAATAAATATCCTTTTGATACATTCTTATATTCCCTTGAATTATTGCAGTCTCTTCTTTTTCATAATTGTATATAGAGTCTCCAAAAACTGCCACTTCTTCCTTAACATCGATGTAAAAAGCGTTTTCTCTGATTATAAATTGTTTTTCTTTTTTTAAGTACTCTGCATATTCGCCACCGATTTGTATCCTGTCTTTTTCCTGAAAAATAATAATGTTCTTTTTAAAAATAGCTTTCTCAACACTATCATTCTTGCTTAAATAAATTTCTATTGTATTGCAAAACACTTCATTTTGATCTATTAAAATATGGGCGTTGCCTTCAGCAATAAATACTTTTTGATTATTTATTTCTTTATAAAAACCATTATCCGATCTGAGATTAAGTTCTTCAATTTTAGAATATATTGAAAATATATAATTAAACAGAAATAAAATTAAAAATATCTTTTTCATATGTTTATAAATAACATTATATCATAATTATTGTTTTTTGCTATCTTTTTTATCGCTCTTTTCCTTTTCCTTTTCCTTTTCTTCATCATAAAAATATTTGATTTCCATTTTAGTAAATTTTGTTTCCTGTGTTTTTATATTTGTCTCAAAAGATGTGGCTTTAAGATATGATCCATCATCTTTTTCAATTATAACATTATTATTGCAGAATAATTTGTTGTTTTCATAATCCATAATTATCTCATCTGCCTGAAGTTTTGATTTTGTTTCAATCATTTCAAAAACTACATTGCCCGTAAAGATTGCTTTTTTTTCTTTCTGGTCTATTACTGCACTGTCAGCATTTATTTTAGTATCGATTTCACCATTAGATTTATAGATTTCTCCGATTATTTTGGTACATTCGATTTTTTCAAGTTTTTCATAAATCTTTGCTTCATCAATTTTTGCATGAAGATATTTAGTCGCATTTTTATAAATATAATGATGATAGTTTATTTCTACTATATCAGGATAATATATTATCTCTTTTTTTTTATTTATTTCATTCTTGCTACAGTTTAAGAAAAAAATTAAAATTATAAATATATTATAATATAATTTCATTTTTTTAAAGTCGCTTTTATAAATTCAGCAAATAAGGGATGCGGATCGAATGGTTTTGATTTAAATTCAGGGTGAAATTGTACACCTACTCCAAATGGATGTTTGGACCATTCTACAGCTTCGACAAGAGTACCATCTTCTGTTGTCGATGAAATTATCAGATTATTTTTTATAAAATCATCAAGGTACTGATTATTAAATTCAAATCTATGCCTGTGTCTTTCTGAGATTACATTTTTTTTATACGCATTATAAATTATTGTACCCTGCATTAGTTTTGAATTATTAGCCCCCAGTCTCATCGTGCCGCCTTTTGAATTTATTCCTTCTTGTTCTTCCAGCAACGATATAACAGGATGCTGGGTATGTGACTCGAATTCAGTTGAGTTTGCATCTTTAAATCCAAGAATATTCCTTGCGAATTCGATGACCATAATCTGCATGCCCAGACAAATACCAAAATATGGTATGTTATTTTCTCTTGCATATTTTGCAGTAAGTACTTTGCCGTTTATACCGCGTTCTCCGAAACCGCCCGGGATAAGTATGCCTTTTGCTTCTTTTAATATTTCATTTACATTGTTTTCATTAATATCTTCACTGTTGATACTTAAAAAATTTATTTTGGCGTTGTGTGCTATTGCACCATGTCTTAATGCTTCATAAATTGATTTATATGAATCCTGCAAATCCATGTATTTGCCAACAATTGCTACTGTTGTTTCATACTTTGGTTTTTTTATATTATTGACAAGTTTCTCCCATGTATGAAGTCGATCTTTTCTGTCTGGTAAATTTAAATTTTTTATAATTACTTTAGTTAAGCCACGTTCATCAAACATTAAAGGTACTTCATAAATAGAATGCTTGATGTCTATTGCAGAAATTACAGCTTCTTCATCAACATTCGTAAATAAAGAAATCTTTTTTTTCATACCGATAGACATTTCTTCATCTATTCTGCATAAGAGTATATCCGGTTGAATACCGATTTCTCTCAATTTTTGTACAGAATGCTGGGTCGGTTTTGTTTTTAACTCATCATTTGCCATTATTCTGGGAACAAGGGTTACATGAACATACAATACGTTATCCTTGCCAACATCTGTCCTAAACTGTCTTGCGCTTTCCAAAAACGGTATGGATTCGATATCGCCGACTGTTCCACCAATTTCTATGATTGCGATTTCTACGTCATTTTCTGCATTAAGCTTTATTCTTCTTTTTATCTCATCAGTTATGTGAGGTATAACCTGTACGCATCGGCCAAGGTAATCGCCTTTTCTTTCCCTGCGGATTACCTCATCATAAACTTGTCCTGTTGTAATAGAGTTAAATCGGGTTAATTTTGTATTTGTAAATCTTTCATAATTTCCAAGATCAAGATCAGTCTCTGCTCCGTCATCTGTTACATATACCTCACCATGCTGGAAAGGACTCATTGTACCTGCATCAACATTTATATAAGGATCGATTTTTGTCATGGATATCTTAAAGCCTTTTGCTTCAAGGATTGCTCCTATTGAAGAAGATGCAATACCTTTGCCCAATGACGAACAAACACCGCCTGTAACAAAAATATATTTTTTATTCATGATGAATTCCCCGTTTAAAATTAATTATATATTACATAAAATATTTAATTATTAAAGAAAATATTTTAAAAATATTGCTGTAATTATTTATAAATAACTATATCATCAACATCAATGTCTTTAAAGTAATCGCTGTCAATGAATTTAATTTCACAAATATTTTCATCGAGTTTAACTACTATTCCGTAGCCTTTTATATCACTAGAATTATAAACATAAACTGATCTGTTGAATTCTATATTATAATATTTATTTGCTAGAATAACGAATTTATCCTTTAATTTTATACCAAGCCTTTTTCCTGCATTTATTATTGCTCTGTCTTTTGATTTTTTTATTATATTTGCTTTAAACATCATGTCTGAGTTGAGTTTATCAAGCAATTCAAGAGAAGAGCTTATTATTTTATCATTCCCGTTTTTATTGGATCTGTATCTTTTAATAAGTTCATTATTATTTGCGTTGTAAAGATCAAGATTTGATAATATAGAGGTGTTTGATTCATCAATGTTTAAATTAATATAAAAAGGAGAATTGACAGAGGATGCTATCTGCATTTTTTCAGCTGTCGAATACTCCTTATCATTGTAAACAAGGATATCATATTTCATTTTTTCATTGAAACAATTTTTAAGTATATATGAATAGATTTTTTCACAGTCAAAATGGATGTTTTCTATATTTCTATGTATGAACAAAGGTATATGAAAAATATTAGTTTCTACATTGTATTGATTTACAGACCAATCATCACCAAGACGGTAGGATATTCTTTTTTTTTCAACTTCGATTTTATCGAGTATGTTTTTATCTTTGGAATATTTATATGCAAGTTTCAATTCATTTATATACCTTTCGGGTAAATTTAGTGATAAAAAATAATCTGCAAGATCAAGCCGCGCTTTTATATGTTTAGGATATACAAAAAGTGTTTCTTTTAATAGCGAAATATATATGTCATATAAGGAATCATTTTTTGCCCTTCTGGCTTTTTCGTAAATTTTATCAGCATGACTGATTCTTTTAGAGTCATCGGTATCATAGTTATTAATAAGAATACTATTTAAATAGTACAATGATAATTCATCATCTTCTCTCAGGTTCATAACACGCTTTAGTGATTCTACAGCTTTGTCGTAGTCTGAAATCATGTTATAACAGTAAGCAAGATAGTAGAATGTTATATAATTATTTTTTTCATTCTTGAGAATTTCTCTAAAATTGCTTAATGCTTCATCGCCCTTATTTAAATATAGAAGGTATTTACCATAATATTTTTTATAAAGTGTTTTAGGCTTGATGCTTATTGCAGTAAGAATATTATTAATAGCATCGCTTGCCCTGTTATTTTTATAGTTGAATATCGAATAATAAAAAAAAGAATCAGGATTTAAAGAATTTTTTTCTATATTAGATAGATAGTAATCATCCGCTTTTTTCTTGTCGAATGATTCATAGTATCTTGCCGTCATTATGTATGCATCAAAATTATTGGGATCAGCCTTTAAAATGTTATCAAGTGTGCTTTTTGCCATTGATTTTTTGTTTGTCTCAAGATAGAGGTTTGCCATGCCACTCTGTGCTTTAAGATTAAGAGGATTGCTGTTTATGACTTCTCTATATTTTTTTTCTGCAGATTGAAATAACTTAAGCTTAGCTTCAATGTCTGCAGAAAAGACCGTTAATTCTTCATTTTTTGGCATAAGATTTAGCGCTTTGTTTATATATTTATATGCATAATCATAGTTTTCAATATCATAATATAAATAGGACAATTCAAGAAGAGCGTCTACATAATTTGGGTTTAATTCGAGAGATTTTTTTAAATTAAAAATCGCATTGTCATAATTTTCATTAAAATATTCTTCTTTGCCAATTTTATAGTAATCTATAGCGGATTCTGAAAACAAAAATTGCGAAACAAAGAATAAGATAATTAAAATTGCTAATAATGATTTTTTTATCATAAAATTTATAATCGTAAATTGTGATTTTTATGCTATTAAAACATATTTAAAAAGAAAAATAAAGGTGAAATTTTGAAGTTTTTATTAATTAAATAGACATGGTAAGCTCTTTTTTTATTTATATTTTTTTAATTCTTCTTACCATATTTTGTTAATTTATGGCTAGAGGAGTTACCATGTCTGTTTAATAAGGGGAACATTTTAAATAAGTATTGACAAAGGAATTTCTAATAATTGACTAATAATTATTTATATGCTATATTAGTGTTTTAAATTCTTATATTGAAAGAAGAGGTTAATAAAATGGCTGAAGGGAAAAAGATCACTACAGTATTTGAAATAAGCGGCAAACAGTATACTGTAAATGAAGGTGATATTATTGCTGTTGATAGACTTGACAAGAATCCTGAAGATAAGATTGAAATTACAAACATTTTATATGTAAATAATAACGGGGAAGTAAAAATAGGTGCTCCTTATGTGCAGGGTGCAAAAGTTGAAGCTAAAGTTGTCGAACAAACAAGGGATGAAAAGGTTATTGTATTTAAATATAAGAGAAAAAAGCGATACAAGAGAATGAAAGGGCACAAACAGAAATATACAATGATAAAAATTGAAAAAATCGTTGCATAGTGATAGAAATTAAAATAAAATTAAGCAGTAATAAACTATTGGACGAATTAACCGCTAAAGGACACAGCGGGTTTGATAAAAAAGGCAGCGATCCGGTCTGTGCTGCAGTAACAATTTTGCTTGAAACGGCTTTTTTAACATTAAAGAAATTACCTGAAATTGATGTTATTAAAGAGGATAATGGCAAGATTTACAATTTAAAGATTAAAAAAAAAGGTAATAATCTGAGCTCTGAAATTAGAGGTATTACCTTATATTTAATTACAGGATTACAAATTTTAGTATATAATTATAATGAAAATATTAAAATTGAAATAATAGAATAATAAAATTAGAGGAGATTAGTATGGCTCATCATAAAGGTGGCGGTAGTTCAAAAAACGGAAGAGATAGTAACTCAAAAAGATTAGGTATAAAAAAATACGGCGGTAGTAAAGTTATTGCCGGTAATATTCTTGTTAGACAACGAGGTAATCAATTTTTCCCGGGCGCCAATGTTGGTGAAGGTAAAGATTTTACACTTTTTGCATTAAAAGACGGCATAGTAAAATTTGAATCAAGTTATAAGAATAGAAAACTTATTAGTGTTTATCCGCAATAAGTGAAATAAGATTATTAAATTTTATTTTTTAAAATCCTCAATATGCAGCATTTTGTCGATGAAGTAATCATTAATGTTTCATCTGGTCATGGTGGTCCTGGATGTGTTAGTTTTCGTAGGGAAAAATTTATTCCTTATGGAGGGCCAAATGGCGGAGATGGCGGAGACGGCGGATCTGTAATATTTCGTGTTAAACAAAATGTTCGTACACTTTATCATCTAAAACTCAAGAAAAATTTTAGGGCAAAAAATGGACAGCAGGGGATGGGTAGCCAGTGCAGTGGTAAAAAAGGAGAGGATGTTATAATCGATGTGCCTCAGGGTACTGTTATTTATGATGTGTCAAATAATGAAATTTTAAAGGATTTTACTCAAAGAGATGAAATTTACGTTTTTTTAAAAGGTGGTAAAGGTGGCATGGGAAACATGCACTTTGCCACAAGTACAAATCAGGCTCCAAGATATGCTCAACCCGGGCTACCAGGTAAAGAGATGATCATCCGGGTTGAATTAAAATTGATTGCCGATGTTGGGCTTGTTGGATTTCCTAATGCAGGCAAGTCAACTCTGTTGAGTATATTAACCAAAGCAAGACCTAAAATAGCAAATTATCCTTTTACCACTCTTATACCGAATTTGGGAGTTTTTACCGTTGATGATGAAAGTTTTGTAATGGCAGATATTCCCGGTATCATTGATGGAGCGAGTGAAGGGCATGGATTGGGAATACAGTTTTTAAAACATATCGAAAGGACAAAAATTTTACTTTTTATTATAAACCTTGAAGATGAAAATTATTTAGATCAGTATAAAAAATTAAAAAAAGAGCTTAAATCATATTCTATTGAATTATCCAGAAAAAAATATATAATAGCGGCAAATAAGTATGATATTGCGGATTCTGAAGAAAGATTTTTAAACTTGAAATTAAAAATTAAAGAGGAAATTATACCAATTTCTGCTTTAACGCATTATAATGTCAACAGATTACTGTATTCAATAAAAGATTTAATACATCAGGTTGAAAATGAAAATAAAAAGTGATTCTAAAATTGCAATATATGGAGGAAGTTTTAATCCGGTACATATAGGTCATTTAATAACCGGTCTTGATGTAATTAAGAATCTAGGTTATGAATATGTTATTTATATTCCGGCTAATATACCTGTTCATAAAGATACAAAAAATATTATTAATGGCAATCATAGATTAAAAATGCTAAAAATGGCAGTTAAGGATTTTAAACAATTTGTAGTATCGGATATTGAAATTAAAAGAGGCAATAAATCCTATACTATAGATACTGTAAAAGAATTATATAATAAATTTAATATTAATACAAAATTCGGTATTATTATAGGAGATGATCTTTTAGGGGATTTAAAATACTGGAAAAATATCGATGAGTTAAATAAAATTGTTCAATTTATATGTCTAAGCCGTCATAATAGGTCTAAAAAGAAAATGGATTTTAATATTAAATATGTAAATAACAGAATTATTGATATAAGTTCAACAGAAATAAGGGAAAGAATAAATAATAATCTACCAATTGATTATTTAGTGTTGCCTTCTGTAAAAAAATATATAATGAAAAAAAAGCTATATAAGGATAATTAAATGCCTCAGTCATTCTCAAGAAGTAAGGGTAATTTATCAGGTTGGATAATAATAGCCAGTATTATAGTGATCATCATTGTAAGCATTTTTGCAGGAAATTTTTTTAAAAAGGAAGAAAAAATAGAGAGCTCCTTTAAAAATGGTGATACATTAACTTTTTTTATTGCTGCTTACAACGATGATAATGTTATTAAGGGGGGCTTTGCTTTAATATTTCAAACAAAGACAAATAGATGTGCAATAGTTTCAATATTGCCGAAGACCTATGTCAATTTTGGCAATGCAGGCTATTTTACACTTGAAGAAGCAATAAATAAAAAATTAAACTATAAAGAAATTTCTGCTGGTATTTCAAGATTAATTGGTAATGAGATTAATTATTATTTTTTCATAAATAAAAATAATTTAATTAAATTAATCGATATTTTGGGTGGAATCGAAGTTTATACTGATGGTATTAAATTACCTGCAATTAATGTAAATATTCCACAGGGACTAATTTTATTTGATGGTGATAAGGCTTTAGAATATCTTTCGTTTTTAAATAGTGAAAGTGTCAATGCCGAATATGATCAATTAAAAAGAATACAAAATTTTATGAGGGGTTTTTTAAAATTAAAGCCTGATTTCCTTGAACAATTTAATAAAGATATAATATCAAATTATATATATAAATTATTAAATACAAACATGTCGCTTACTGAATTTCAAATTTTATACAGGGAAATAAAAAATAAAAAAATAAAATCAAACATAGATGATTATTCAAAAGGCATGATTAATATCATATTGTATTGTGACAAAAAAAATATTCCAGGGTATGATTATATATATTTACCAAAAAAATCTGATCAGTGGTTTTGGAAAGAGGTTAAAGACGGCATAGATGCAATCGGTAAAGAATATAATGAAAAGTACTTTGGTAGTCAGGTTATTGAGATATTAAATGGCACAAATACCGTTGGATTAGCAAGCAGAGCTGGAGAATTTTTGTCTGGATTTGGCTTTGATATATTAAATGTCGATAATGCTGAAAGTAATGATTTTGAACATACTGTAATTATTGTATACGGTGATGAACAAAAAGCAAAAAGATTATCAGAGTTAATTAAATGCAAAACCATAATAATAAAAGATGAAAATTTAGAAAATAAGAGGATTGATTTAACATTAATCCTTGGTAAAGATTTTGATGGTAAGGTTGTCAGATAAATATCTATTATTTTTTTGATTCTAATTATAAAAGATGAGATTGCTAACTAAACAGAGCTTTTAATAAAATATAGAATTATTCATTTCTTATGGTTAATGATTCTAAATATTTTATAATTTCCTCTCTGCTTTCACTATTAAAAATATTCAAGTTTATTCTACATGGATTTTTAAAATTTTTTGCTGTTATAATTAAGAAATTCTTTGATATTTTTACTTCAATAATTTCATCGTTATTTATTAAACAGCTGGCTCCAATAGAATAGGGTTTTAAAATGAAATAATCTTTATAAATACTTAAAACAATATGATGTCGTTCCAGTATATATAAAATTATCATTATTACAAAGCATAATAGTAAAATATAATTATTGCTATTTTTAAATAAGAAAAATGATATAAATATTGCTATAAAAAAGAATATTCCTATAAATAGATAATAATTGCATATTCTTTTATTATAATAATAATTAATTGGGAAAGATTTCAAA
Source organism: uncultured Spirochaetales bacterium (assembly GCA_964531405.1). GTDB lineage: Bacteria > Spirochaetota > GWE2-31-10 > GWE2-31-10 > JAFGQB01 > CAZHHK01. Next base: position 18,301 of record CAZHHK010000065.1, read on the forward strand.
TTATAAATCCTTTGATATTTTTTTTAATTGTTTTCCATAATTCAGCATTTTTCTTTTTATTATATTGATTCAAGGGTATACAGTATTCTCTTAGGGACATTCTCCCTGATATAGTAAATTGTTCTCTGAAGAACACTGAATGAATCAATTAATGAAAAAGATGTATCTTTTATTTTATTCACTATATCCGATGGAGATAGCTTATGCCCATATTTTCTTACAGAATCAATACATAAATTCATAGATAAAGTTACTAAAATAAACAAGATTAATATATTTTTTCTCATTATTTTTGATCCCATGTTTTTAATTATATTATTTATATAAGAATGATTCAAATGATTTTTGTATATATTTATTATTTATAATTAGCGGTAAGTAAAATATAGTAGAATATACTAAATTACAATGGTAAAATTATACCTTCAATGTTTTGAAGGTATTTTTGAGGAATATTATTTGTTTTCACCAAAACAAATAATATTATAAAAATAATTATTTTTTTATTAATATTCATACAATTTTTTACCATAATATATTATGGTAAAAAATTGTA
>CAZHHK010000066.1:0-18699 GCA_964531405.1 uncultured Spirochaetales bacterium
TTTTAAATAAAAAATAAAAATTTGGTATTTTTTGGCAAGTAATAAAAAGTCTAATAAATTAATTAGAACATGAATGGATTTTTTATGTATAAAAAAGAATATGAATTTTCTCCATATAAATTACTTTTAAACAGTAGAAAAATTTTTAATATTATTGGACTTTTAAATGGGACGGTAGATTTTGATGATTCGCTGCCGATAAGTATTGAAATTCATCCTACAACTAACTGTAATTGTAAGTGTCGATGGTGTGTGGATTCTGGGATATGTAGGGTTTCTAATACATTATCTTTTTCAGTATTAAATAGATTTCTTGATGATATTAAAGGAACTTCAATTGGTTTGACTATCGAAGGCGGTGGTGAACCTACACTCTATAAAAAATTTAGAGAATTTATCCAAAAAGCGAATGAATATAATATTAATTTAGGCTTGATTACAAATGGTATTGTGCCCATTGATATCGATCTTATATCTTGTTTTAAATGGATCAGGATTTCAATCGATGCAACATCACGGGAAGATTATTTAAAAGAAAAAAGAGTTGATAAATTTGATACAGTTTTAAATAATATTAAGACATTAAGTAAAAATAAAGGTGATACTATTTTAGGTGCTAGTTATGTAATCACAAACAGCAATCTTAAAAATATTCAATGGTTGCTTTCAACACTTGATGATTTGAATTTTGATTTTATCAATATGAGAACAGTGGAAGAAAATGATGATTTGTCTCCTAAAAAAGAAGATATAGTAAATTTTCAAAATTTTTTAAAAACAACTTCCTATAAAAATATGCTGGTTCTCTTTAATCCGTCTTTTGAGAATGTAGATGACAATAAGAATATGCCTTGTATAGCTCATTCTTTACGTAGTATTATTCATGCAGATGGGAACGTTTTCCTCTGCGAAAAAAGACGCACTGACCCAATAATATTGGGAAATATCAATAATGAGAGTTTTTTGACAATATGGAATTCTAAAAAAAGAAAAGAAGCTACACAAAAGCTTTTGAATCCTGAAAATCAACGTGGTTGTAAAGTGTGTAGAATAACAAAGTATAATGAATTAATCTTGGGCTTATTAAACGTACGTTCAAATCATTTTATTTAATATTATTTATAAAAAGGGAAACTAATGAAAATATATTTTACAGAGGAAAACAAGAAGCAATTTTTTAAATACGTTGATCAGATTGTATCTTCTAACTTTTGGTCTGAAGGCAAAATGTGTAGTTTATTTGAAGAAGAATGCGAAAAAACATTTGGACTTTATTCTGTAGCAGTCTCAAACGGAGGGACTGCTTTATCTTTATTATATGATTATGCAGGTATCAAAGGTAAGGAGGTGATTATCCCTTCAAATACGGCATGGCCGACTATTGTGACTGCATTAAATGCTGGAGCTAAGGTTGTATATGGCGATTGCAATAAATATGATCTTTGCCTTAGTTATGAAGATGTGAAAAATAAAATAACCCCAGATACCGTAGCGGTTGTAGTAGTCCATATAGGTGGCTATATTGCTTTTGATATAGATAAAATTGCTGATCTTTGTGCTTCCAAAGGGATTACGTTGATCGAAGATTGTGCTCATGCTCACGGTGCTGTATGGAATGGAAGATATCCTGGTTCATGGGGAATAGGCGGAGCATATTCTTTTTATTCAACCAAAACACTTACGACAGGAGAAGGAGGCTTGTTGGTCACAAAAAATAAAGATCTGGCTGATTGGGCAAAAAATCAGCGAAATTATGGAAGAAGGTTTATTGACGGTAAGATGGTATATTTTACAAAAAATGGATCAAATTTTAGAATTTCTGAATTTACTGCAGCATTGGGAAGAATTCAACTTGAAAATCTTAAAACAATCATTGAGTGGAAAACTAACCTTGCTCAAAAGTATGATCAAATTTTTGAACGTCATGTAAAGTTACCGGATGGAATGAGGTCTGGTTTTTATAAATATATAGTATTTGATTATGATTTAACAATGCAGACCGGGAAGGTTTTTAGTAGAGATGATCAAGGTCATGTAATCGAGAAATCTTCAGTAAATTTACCAAACACCGACTGGGTTGGTTTACATCATGCTTGTCCACCAATTTTTACCGGTTGGGACTACGCAGATAAATCCGTTGACGAATTATCAGAATTATTAATTAAATAGATTAAAAAATAGAATAGGAGACTAAAAAAATGGTTGTTAAAAAAAAGACTTATAGAGATGCTCTTCCAAAAAATCCAGAAGAGCGTCTTAAAGTTAAACTTGATAAGGCTCATTCACCTTTAAAAATACTTGCTCATAAGGAGATGCTCAAAAATTTCATTGAAGGTAAACCAACACATCCCATACATGTAAGAATAGGTATTACAAATAGATGCAATATTAGATGCAATTTTTGTAATTTTCACTCTGAAAATGAAGCTGATTTTTATACAAATTTTTCTTATAAAGATGAACTTACGACTGATCAGTTAAGCGATTTTCTTTTATCATTCAGAAAACATGGGGGTAAAGCGGCAACTTTTTGTGGGAGTGGGGAATGTACCATCCATCCAGGATATGCACAAATGTGTAATATTTCAAATAGAGAGGGTTTAAAAATCGGGCTTATAACAAATGGAACAATGCTTTATAAGCAGAATATTAAGGATTGTGTTATTAATACTCATACATGGGTAAGAATCGGTCTGAATGCGGGTAAACCTGAAACTTACGCTAAAATAACCAATTATAAAGCAGAAGCTTTTAATCAGATACTCAAAGATATTGAAGAAATTCGTTTAAATGCAAAACAACCTGAATTTAGAATTGGAGTAAACCTTGTTATAACAAATGATAATTATGAAGAAATAGTATTGTCTGCTCAATTAGCCAAAAATAGTGGAGCACATTATATTCGTTTTGAACCAGAATTTTATACTGCTCTAGGTCATAGACCAATAGATAAAAACATGAAAGAGATTGAAAATAATCTTATGGAGGCAAGAGAGTTAGAAGATGAAAATTTTGAAGTTTCAATTCCAAAACTCGATAGAGGTCAAATGGTAGCTACGGATAAAATCGAAGGTGACTTTTCAGTTTGCCATTATTCTATGTTTGGTACTGCATTAGGATGTGATGGTTTTATGTATCCTTGCCCACAGGTACATCTTGGTCATAAGTATCAAATGGGAAATGTTATTAAAAAAGGCTATGATAATTGGATAGCTGATGATGACAAAGGGGAATGGTTTAAGAATAACCCTGATAGAACTAAACTATGCAAAACCTGTTTTTACAGACCCCAAAATGAATTATTGGAATGGTTGAAAAGAGGAGATCTTAATCTTGATGAAGAAGTTGAAAGATATAAAAGAGAAAATCCGGATATGATTCATACTGATTTTATTTAAGAAAATCTATGGAAAATATAAATTTATGGAATAATATTCTATCCTTAATAAAAGAATCATCACCAAGATTTGTTTTTAATTGTCAATCAATTGATGAATTTTATGCGCAGAAAGAAAAAATCGTGCAACTTATTAAGACAAAAATATTATTCGACAATATTGAATCCGCTAAACTCATAGAGAATAAAATAGAAAAATATCAGGAGCGAATAGTTCAGCACTGCTTGTTTTCAATAGAGAATGGTAGAATTAAATTCCGGGGAATCATGCAAAAACCGAATGATAAAAAATCTCATCCTTTGGTTGTTGTTTGTGGAGGTCAAAATTCAATCAATAGCATTTTACATGGACTAAAACCTCCAAGATATCAAAATGAAAATATTGCAGAAATTATTGCCCGACAGGGTTTCACAGTGATATCGCTTGATTATGGGATTAATGAAATCGGAGATATATTAAATTTGGAAAACAGAAACAATATTGACTACATTGCAACAGTCTCTTCATTATTGGGAATATCTCCTCTAGCTTTACTTATAAGGAATTATTTAAGTTGTCTATTGTGTATAAAAAATTATGAATGGATAAGCAAAGGAGCAATAAGAATTTTTGGCAGGAGCGCAGGAGCCTATATTGCACTACATTTGGCATTATTATATGAAGATTATGCCTCTATTGCACTTTCTAGTTTTTTAGGATCTTATAAAGAAATTTTTACTTTAAGCAACAATGCAAGTAGCCTTATTGTGTTGCCAGGTATTTTAAGTTATACAGACATGCCGTATTTAGTAGCATCTATAGCACCAAAACCAATGCATATACAACATGGAGTAAAAGATCCGTATTTCCCTTATGAAAAAGCTAAAAATAAACTTGAATGCATAAAGCAATGTTATGAACTTCATAAGGCAAATAACAATTTTGAATTCATAAGTACATCATTAGGACATGGAACGGACATTGAAATATTATTAAATTTTATAACTCGCTTTTAATATATAAGGAATTTTAATATGACGAGTGATAGCATAGCTAGACAAACCGAAAATAGCTTTCCTCATAATCGATCAATAATACCTATTTTTCGCAAAGGTACATGGTATCAATCAAAAGATTTACAAATTCTTTCAAACAATAAAGATACGGCTGTTAGTATGACTTCGTATATAATGCTGGCAGATGATATTAATTGGTATAAAAAATGTATAAAAGAAAAAAAAATAGAACTAGTTGGCCTTGAAGAGCGAAAAGAAATAATAAGAAAAGCACTTTCTTATTTCTCTGAAGGTGATATTGATCTTGGTCCTTACGGAATACAATCCTTCAATAATTTTTGTTCTTCTCTCTGGAAACAAAATGGTCTACCCTATAATCTTGTAAAAAAATGGGCATATTTGTTATGTGAAGTTATGGAGAAGCAGTTAAATCAAAAAAAAAGATATAATGAAAATAATTATCTTACTCTTGTCTCATTGCCTTCAAATACATTTTTATGTCTTGAAGCAAGTCTTATGGCATTTCTTGAAGGAAATTTTGTAATTATCCGTCCAAGTTTTGAAGAACCTTTTTCAGCATTAAGAATGATCGGATGTTTAATTAAGGCAGGTTTAAATAATCATAATTTTAGTTTTTATCCATGTAATTATGAAACTTTGGATCGAATAATTTATATGATGGATAGGGCAATTTTATATGGCGGTCAAAAGATTGTTGAAATTTATGGCAATAAAAAAAACATAGATGTACATGGGCCAGGAAGAGCCGCTTTAGTAGTAGATTCATATACTGATCAAAATAAGTTGCTCGATTGGATGACATATAAAATAGCAGGCAATGCAGGTCGTTTTTGTACCAATATTGGTACAATTTTATTCACCCACGATTTTAACGATCTTAGTATACAACTTGCTAAAAATCTCGATGCAATTGCTTTGAGTGATAGAGAAGAGGAATGGCCGATTACTCATTGGCAGGATTTAAATTATGTAAACATGATAGAATGTTATATAAATAATTTACTGACTGATGAAGATTCATTTCTTACCAAAAGACCTCTAGTTTCATTGGACACAAATGGTAGGCCCATACTGGCTCCAGCTCTTGTAAAATTAAAAAATCCAATTGAAAGTAAGTTACTTGGTATTGAACTACCATTTCCTTTTACGGTAATTGGTAATGTGAAAGAAATAGAAAAAGCTTTAAAACTTCTACATGATTCAAAATTTGTCTATCTGGCAGAAAGAAACAAAATTTATGAAGTCAATCCGATTACATTTGAAAAAAAGGAAATTGAAAATATAAAATAAATATTTATTAGTGATAAAAACAATGTAAGAAATTTTACATTGTAATACAGAAATAGGGAGTATGTTAAAAATGACTTATTGTGGAATTAAAAAAGATATGAAAACGATTATTAATAATGAAAAAATGTTAACTCTTTTTGAAACATTAAAAAAAGAAGTCCCTGCTTTATCATATGATAAAGATGAATGGGTAAAGAAAATGATGAAATGGCATTTTTCTGATGAAACCGGGACTCCATTTTGGTTAAAGAAGAAAAAATATTTAAAATTTGATCCGATCAATGATATTAAAACCTATGATGATTTAGAAAAATTTGGACTTTTTGATAAGAAAGAATTAAGAGGAATTCCTACTTCTGAATTAATTCCACGTGGATTTTTGAATAAACCTAAGAGCATTTATGAAACAGGTGGGACAACGGGAGAACCTATTAAAGTAGTTGATGTTATTACTAGTTATAATAATGTCAAGATTTTTAAAGCAATGATTGAAGCTCGCGGTATAAAATTAGGGGAAGTTTTAGCTATGACTCCATCTGGTCCACATGCATATGGCAACTTTGTTAGAAAACTCGTTAATACCTGGGCAGGTAGGGCATTTTTTATCGATTTTGATCCAAGATGGATAAAAAAGCTTATTAAAAACAATCAAGAAACACAAAGTTACATTAATCATTTACTGGATCAGACAGAAAATATTCTTAAAACAGAAAAACCTTCTATATTATTTACGACTCCAAAATTACTTATAGAATTGGTACTTAGGCTTTCTAAACCACTTGAAGCTTACGGTATTGAATTAATAAGTACAGGAGGTACTAGTTGTACCGAAGAAGAGGTAAGATATTTACAGGAAAATTATCTTATGAATGTTCAATGGATTGATACTTATGGGAATACTCTCATGGGTCATGCCTTGCAGGGAGATCCATGGGAAAAAAACCCTTGCAGATCTTATTATCTTCCTCCTCCATTGAGCTTCATTGAGGTTGTTGATCCTGATGATTGGCATACACGACGTCAAATCGGAGAAGAAGGAAGAATATTGCTTAATACTCTTCTCGAAGATTTATTCATCCCAAATCTTCTTGAGAGAGATAGTGCAACAGTTGCTGGAATACATCCCTGGTTTCCATGGAATGGTGTATCAAATGTACATCCATATATTGATAGTAAAGAAGAAACAGCAATTGAAGGAGTTTATTAATACAAATAATATTTATAAGTATTGGTCTAAAGCAATATTTAGATTTTTTATTAATTATGTATAAGGAAGAATAGTGAATATTAAAGATGTATCTTTTATAATTCCATTTAAAAATACAACTGTTGAAAGATTAAACAACTGCATAGTTGTTTTAAAATGGTTAGGATTTTATTATGATGATGCTCAGGTAATTATTGTCGAAAATGGTACAAAAACTAACTTAAAAAAATATAATAAATCTGTAAAATATATTTGGATGCCTTCAGAAGATGATTCTTTCAATAAAAGCAAAACAATAAATATGGGTGTTTCTCAAGCAGAAAATGAATTGCTTATTATATTGGATGCTGACATGATTATGGATCCTAAAGATATTAATATCTGTATCCAGAGTCTAAGAAAAGATTATGAAGCAATTAATCCTTTTAATTGCCTTATTGATCTGACAGAAGATAAAACCAGAGATATTCTAAAAGCAAAATCTCAACAGATCGAATTTCCTTTGGTTAATATAAATTTTTCTAATTTGAGGCAAGAGTTAAATTTCTGTGCAGCAATAGTCATGATGCGCAAAGATAGTTTTTATTATATTGGAGGATGGCCAGAAGAGTTTAAAGGCTGGGGAGGCGAAGATGATGTTGTTGCATATAAAATTGAGAGGTTGTTAAAATGCAAGACTTATCCATTCGTTTCATATCATCTTTATCATAAAAGAAATCCCATTTCATCATCTGAAAGAATGCCAGGAAATAAAGAATATATTAATAATTGTGATATCATGGATAGAATCATACGCATGAGTGATGAAGAATTTATTGAATATTGCAATAAGAGTAGAATTTGCCTTTTAAACTCTTCACATGCATCATTAAAAAAAAAATTAAAAACAAAATATGATAAAAATAAAATTGTTATTAAGAATCCAAAAATAGATATATCCAAATATCTAGATGAGGAAGGTAAAGTGAAGTATTATCCAATAACATATTAAAATATAATTTTATTTATTAAGCGGAGATTTATGAAAAAAATACCGACAGTATTAGGTACGGTAGAAACATCAAAAATGGGTTTCGTCTTAACACATGAACATATAACTTTCAGATATATTGGAGAGGATCAATACACAGGTCCTTATATTTCTAAAGCATTTGATTTTAATCTTAGTAATTTAATTAAAGCTAAAGAAGTAGGTATTAATACAATCATGGAATGCACTCCATGGCCTAATGTCGATCTTATATATAAATTAAATAAAATTGTTCCAGATATAAATATTATCCTATCGACAGGTTCTTACATAGATGGAGCAGTCCCAGTAAAGCATAGAGGGTATTCATTTGATGAAATCAAAAACTTAATAATTAAAAATATTACAGTTGGTTTTGATAATTATGAGGAAACTGGAATTAAAGCTGCATTTATAAAAATTGGATCCAGAGACAAAAATCTTACAGAATGGGAAAAAATGAATTTTCGAGCTGCATCTTATGTGCAAAATAAATACAATGTGCCTATTGCGGTACACTCTTTTATGGGATGTAAACAACAAATGGATTATTTATTAAAATATAATGCCAATATATCTTTAGTATATTTCGCTCATGTGGAAGCAAAAAACGGCTGGGAAGGTCGCAATGTAAAAGAACAAGCTGAATATCTTAAGGCTATAGTTAAACAGGGTGGATATTTGCAAATGAATAATTTTGGATTCGAATTTGACACACCAATTGAAGATTTTTTATATCTTTTAAATTATATGGAAGATATCGGATTTGGAGATCATATATTGCTTAGTATAGATAGTAATATAGAAAAGATCGATGAAAATAAAATCTATCTTGAAGCCGAAGCACAATATCCTGAAACAGGAAAAAGAATTTATTCATTTATTGTTACAGATGTAATTCCTTTTCTTATCGAGAAAGGCATAACACAGGAAAGGATTAATAATTATTTTATCAATAACCCCAAAAAATTTTGGGATCAATAGGGTAAATATTTATTTCATGTAATATAAATTTGGGGGGTGATTTTTAAAACTGGAGTGGAATGCAGAGTAACACTATAAAAAATGTTGAAAAATGGACTGCATTTTGGCAGAAAGATCATAGATTAGGAGATGATTAAATGAGTAAAAAAGATTTTTCAATTGTAATACCATATTATAACAAGGCATATGAAATAAACCTTGTATTAAAATCATTATCATTGCAGAATTATGACAAAACAAAGTATGAAGTGGTAATAATTGATGACGGATCTGATCAGCGCATTGATGATATTGTAAAAAAATATGATTCAATAATGGATATTAATTATATCTATATTGAGCATACAGGTAATAGAGGTAAAAACAGAAATTTGGGAGTTAAAGAAAGTAGAGGCGAAAGAATAATTTTTCTGGATAGTGATATAGTTGCTGAAAGAAATATGATAAAAGAATTTGATAGAGAAACTAAGGATGATAAAAAATTTATTTCGGTCGGTATGCGAAATTTATTATATAACTATGATAAGAATTATCTTGATGAAAAAATGCTTGAGTACAATTTTGATCTTTTTAAAAATTTTCCATCTAGAAAAGATCCAAGGATTACCGAGATAATTTATGAGGAAGAAAGTGGAAACAAAATGGATGGAAAATGGCAGTTGGTTTATACAAATTGTCTATGCCTATGGAAAAAAGAATTTGATGAAGTTAATGGATTTGATGAAATATTCAGTAAAAATTGGGGAGCGGAAGATGTAGAATTAGGCTACAGGCTTTATAGGAATGGCTGTAAGATTGATATTAATCAAAAAGTCGAGACTTATCATTTATATCATCCGGAAGATTTTATTAAGAGAATCGAATCTTTAAAAAAAAATTATGTAATATTCGTAAACAAACATCCCCATTGGCAAGTTGAACTTTTTATAAGAGAATATGAAACATGGGCAATCGAGATGATTGAGTTACAGGAAAAGATAAAAAAAAGGGAATATATAGTATCTGATATAAAAAATGTTAAAGAATTTTTAAATACAATCCCTGGTAACAGTTTATTGTGTGGCATAGAAAATGAGGAATTACTGTTTTCAGATAAAATTGAAACTGCTTTTTTGCCTGAATCTTCAATTAATAATGCTAAAATTATGAATATCATTGGGATTAAGACATATTTTAATGATCAGCATTTTGATTTAGCAATTGTTTCAAAAGAGTATGAATACCTTAATTATGGCGTATTTGTAATGCTAATCAAAGAATTGGAAAGAATTGCAAAAAGAATAATATTTATTAATAAAGAATCTGAAATAATTGAAAAATTATATGATAACAAACTAAATTATTCAAATAGTATGCTGCATAAAAAAAATTTATTATTTATGATATCAAATATTTTTAGCCTTGAAATAAACAAATATTTTATGATCAATCTGGCTATCGCTTGCTATAACCGAGGGATTATAACCGGAATTAATATGCAATATGATCCTTTCCACAAAATAGATATTAATTCTGATTTTATGTATTTTAATGATAAGAGTAAAAGAGAAATATTAAATAAACTAATTTACCATGAGCTCAATTTTATTGGTGATCAAATACCATGTATAATTGATAGGACTGTAGCAAAATCTACATATAGGTCCTTAGGCAACAGAATGCTATGGAATGAAGTATATTACTATAATGAAGATAAAGAATATAAAAAAGAGATATTAAGAGTTGTTGATAAAGTCTTATTAAAACGGGAATGTGATAGAGATAAGTTATTATTAAATGATACGAGTAAAATGTACTATTTGCCGGTTGGTATAGATAAAAAAATAATAAATATAATGGGAAAAAAATCTAAACATAAGAGGGGCAAAGAATTTGTTTTTTATTGGTGTGACAAAAGTACAGGAAACGATTCAAATTTAGAACAGCTTATAGAATGTTTTACAGAGATATTCAAGAATAACAATAATGTTAAGTTAAAAATCAATTTTACTGGAAACAATTTTTTTTATATTGGTAACGAAGTTACTTCGGAGGCAATGAACCAGTTTAATGCTAGTACAATCAATTACAGAAAAATGATCTTTAATTGTTATTTTAAAGAGCTAATTGAAAAATATAAAAAGAATAGATCCATCATTGTACAATATGGAAAAGAATCAGAAGAAGAAATTTTATCTGATTTAATTGATAGTGATTGCTATATAAACATAAATTCGAGGATGGTTATATCGCCTTTGATTTTATACAGTATTGCTTTTGGTAAAAAGTCTATAATATTAGACAATGATACATACAATGGATATGGTAAATCAAAAAATTATCTTAAAGTTAAATGCTATAAAAATCCAGTAGTTCTAAGTGAGCCATTATTTGTTCAAGCAGCAAAACTGGAGACTAAAGACTACAGAAGATATTGTATGTCTGATAAACCGGATAAAGAATCACTTAAAAATATTCTTTTGTATGCATATAAAAATCGGGATGATCTTATGATAGATCAAAATGATAAAAACGATTTTATTGAAAAACATGATTGGGAGGAAATAGTCAATAAATTAATTTCTATTATATAAATAAATTAGATAATTGATTTACTAATAATTACATTTAATGAAAAATTTTATTATCAATAATATCAATTCTAATTTTTAATCTTAGATTGATATATGATGGTTTTTATAAGATATTTATTAAGCTGTGATAAGCTTATATATATAAAAAAATAATATAAAAAGGGAAGCGAATGAAGATTATACAGACAACATTACCAAATGGCTATAAAGTCGATGTAATTGAAAAATCTCAGACAATAATAAATGAAGTTTGGGATGATAAATGCTATGAAAAAAATTTTACAATATCCAGTGGAATGACAATTATTGATATTGGTGCAAATCAAGGTTTTTTTTCATTATATGCTGCTTCAAAAGGAGCAAAAATATATGCTTACGAACCGGAAGAACAAAATTTCAAAATATTACATAAAAATGTCACTCAAAATAATCTGGAGGATTCTATTAAATGTATAAAACTTGCGATAGGAAAGGAACGTGGTAATATCAAATTATATATTCACGATTATGAATTACCTTTTGCATCTGGTATGGTTACTGCTTCTAAAAGTTATCTAGAAAACATTAATGAAATAAATACTATTTATTCAAGCAATCAGGTTAAGATACAAAATGCTGAGTGTATTACACTTTTAGAAGCAATAAGCAGTATTAATTCTGCACGAATTGATCTTCTTAAAATCGATTGTGAAGGAAGTGAGCTTGAAATATTATCTGGTATATCAAAAAATGATATGGAAAGAGTAGACAATATTGTTTTGGAAACGCATAATTCTTATCCTCCTTCAGAAATATATTGGAAAATACAGGACCTTGGTTTTACTATAAAATCTTACAAGAAACCTTCTAAAAAATATTTAACAGGCTACATTTTTGCAGTAAACAGTAAATACTACAATACTGAGTTGACTAATCTAAATCCTATAATTATATTAAAAATGCCTAAAAGGGCAATTATTGGAGAAAAAATTACAATTGATGCAAGTCAAAGTTTTTCAACAAAATCACGTGAAAACAGACTGACTTATAAATGGTATATTAATGATGAACTTATTAATGAAGCATCTTCAAAAATAGATGGTTATACTTTTAATAATACAGGTCGTTATTTATTGACAGTTGAAATTATTGATGGAAATAACTCTTCTAAAGAAAAAAATCCAATATGGGTTTTTAGTAATGAATATTTTAAAGAGCAGCAAGCTATAGAATTACCCATGGATAAAATTACTTCTTTGTTTATTCATAAAAAAAACAATTTTATTATAAAAAGCAATGAAATACCTTTCCTTTGGGATTTCAATAAAATTATTATTAGTTTTAAAACCAAAAAAACATTCATAAAAAGAAAAATTAATTTTTTGTTTGATAATGAAAGTTCAATACTTGATAACTTATATACAGAAAAAGTATTTTTGGATTTTCCGGAGTCAATGGATTTAAAATTTTCTCTTCAAACAAAAAAGAAGCAAAAAATAGGGATAAAATGGTGGACGGGTAATAAAAATGTTGACTATATTTCTGATGAGGAGATTTTGGAATATTCAAAAAAAAATATTACATGCCTGTCTCCTGCAAGTGAGCCTCTTATAATCGAGATAGCTGATAATAAGGATTTTGTTATTCATAAAAAAATGCTCCCGCAAAATTGGAAACCAAGCCAGATTGTACTACTAATCTCTCCAATTAAACCCAAAAAAACTAAGATTTATCTTGAATTTCAAGAAATTAAAGAAAAAATAAAACCGCCTTTTGTTGAAATAAAGATACCTATTGAAGAAACGAGAATCGAATATTTTTTCAAATTGAGCAATATAAAAAAGAAATATAAAATCCGAATTGTTTGGTGGACAATATAGATGCGATCAGAATTTTTTATTTTTTAAAGAGAGAAGAATCAGGATATGTATATGCGGAGTTAATTCGTTTAATTTTTTAATTATAATTATTTTTTACTTAAGATAAATTGAAATATCTTTAGTGTATTATAAATAAAATAATAGTTTGTACTATTTTATGAAAACTTCGCTGTTATTAAAGAGGAGAAAATGATGAGAATATTTTATGCATTATTAAAGTTAAATTTTAAAGCATTGCTTCAATATAAAAAAACATTTGTAGTCTCATTGTTGATAGATCCAATACTGTTATCAATAACAATAATGAGTTTTATCGCAATTTATGAATATAATAAAACAATTAAGATAGTTGGGTACAGTCTGTCCCAGATGATCTGGTATTTTGCTTCTGTAACATTAATATGGCATTGTATATGGAATTCGACGGATGAAAATTTAGGGAAAAAGATTCTATCAGGAGATCTTACCGTAGATCTATTAAAACCTATACCAATTATCTCTTTGGAGTTATCAAATGCACTTGGAGCACGAATTATAGCATTTCTTATTGAATTTATTCCATGTTCTATAATTTTCTGCTTATTTTTTTCCCCGGATTTTATATCTTTTTTTTCAATTTTAAAATTTTTAACAGCGGTAATATTGGCATTTTTCCTTAATTTCATATTAAATTTTTTAATAGGATTAACTGCATTTGTAATTAAAAGTAATCAATCATTAAGAAGCATTAAAACTATATTAATATCACTCGCTTCTGGAGTATTTATCCCTCTTGAATTTTTTCCAGGATGGTTTAAAGACATTATATCCATATTACCTTTTCAATATTTATTTTATTGGCCTATTCAATTGCTATTAAACAATGATAAGGTAGTGGGTTTAATGTCCTTCATAAGAATAATTGGATTTCAAATATTCTGGATAATATTCTTTTTTATTATTTATAAAATTTTATGGAAATTTGCAATTAGAAAATATTGTGCAGCCGGTGGTTAAAAATGATTTTTTTTGAAATAATACGACTTTATATCTTTAACTCTAAAATAAAATTAGCAAGAGGAATACAATATAAATTTGATTTTTTTTTAGGAATATTTGTAGCATTTGGATTATCGGGTCTGGGTCCGATTTTTCAGATATTAATATTTACCAAAACAAGAGGATATCCGACGTGGAATTTAAATCAGATTATTTTATTTCAAGGAGTACTTTTAATCTGGTTAGGTATTAAAGATGTTTTATTTGGAGAAGTCAGAACTAATGCAGAAGCGGTAATTAGATCCGGCGAATTTGATATGATTCTTTTAAAACCTTATCCATCTATCTGGGTTATTATATCAAGAGGATTTTATTATCATGCATTTGGGACATTAATAGTTGGAATTATAATTGTATTAATATCAATAAAAACCATGGCACTTCAAATAAAAACATGGCAAATCATATTTTTATTATGCTTATTTGTTGCAGGGATTATCCTATATCTAGCAATAACAATTGCATACTGTTCAATAACTCTGTTTCTTGTTTATATGAGTAGACTTGGAGAGATAATTGATAAATTTTTCTATTTTTCCAATTTTCCAATTGAAATTTTTTCTCCGATACTGAGAATCACTTTTTTAATAATTTTGCCTATTTCGATATGGGCATACTTACCGACTCAAGTATTATTAAATAGAATTAATATTTTAATAAGTATGGCGAGCATGTTTGTTTGTATAATATTATTTATACTAAGTTTGATTATTTGGAATCACTTTCAGAAAAAATATACTAGTGCGGGCGGGTAAACAATGGACGAAGATATAATAATTATAAATAATGTCTCAAAAATTTTTAAAGTTCCAGTAAAGTCAAAAGAAGGTTTGATAAGCGCAATTAAATCATTATTTATAAGAGAATATAAATATATAAAAGCAGTCGATAATGTTAATTTGAATATAAAAAAAGGCGAGATTAGAGGACTAATCGGACCTAATGGTGCAGGCAAATCTACTTTAATTAAAATGATCTCTGGCATTCTTTATCCCACGAGTGGGACAATAAAGGTAATGGGATTAACTCCGTGGAGTCAGAGACGAAAATATGTACAAAAAATTGGAGTTCTTTTAGGACAAAAGAGTCAGCTCATTTGGGAACTTCCGCCAATAGATACGTTTGCTTTAAATAAAACAATATATAAAATTCCTGATAAAATATTCAAGGAAAATCTTGAATATTTTAAAGATATTCTACAACTTGAAGAAATTATTAAAAAACCCGTTAGAGATCTTTCTCTTGGTGAGAGAATGAAATGCGAATTTGTTTGTGCTTTATTGCATGATCCTGAATTAGTGTATCTTGACGAACCTACAATTGGCCTTGACATTATAGCAAAGGATTCCATAAGAAAATTTATAAGAGCAATTAATCATGAAAAAAATATAACATTTATATTAACAACTCATGATCTTTCAGATATAGAAAAATTGTGTGAGAATATCACGGTAATAAATAAGGGATCAATTGTTTTTAATAATACATTAGATAAACTCAAGGTGTTTTTCTCAAATAAAAAAGTTATTCAGATAAAATTTACAAGGCAAATAGAAGAAAAAGAACTCGAGAAATATCATGTATTGGAGTTTTCAAAATATTCAGCTGCGATAGAAATCGATCTGTCAAGAAAAGATCAACAGAGTAAGATTAATGGGATATTTAAAAGATTGCCCGTTAAAGATATCGTTATAGAAAATATTAATATAGAGGATGTGATAAAAAAGATTTATAAAAATTGAATGTTTTTTTTAAGGATTTAAATATGAATAAATATAAAATTAAATTATATGCAGGTCTGGTTTGTCCAAGGCGATCTTTGGATTATAAAAAATTAGAAAAATATTTTAGCGAAAATGGATGCGAGATTGTTAAAAAACCAGAAGATGCAACACATATTATAATAATCACCTGTGGTTTTATTGATCGAAATATTCAAGAATCAATTGATTTAATAAATACGCTTAAAAAATACAATGCGAAATTGATTGTAGGAGGATGTTTGAAAGACATTGCAGAGGATATTTTGAATCAAAATTTTTCTGGAGATGTTATAACAACAAAGAGGCTCGATAAAATAGACGACTTATTTCCTGATTTTTCGAAAAAATTAAAATCAATAAAAGATGCAAATTCACTTCATGATTATCATGAAATTGATAGTATTTTAGGAAAAAGAAAAATGATAGTAGAAAAAATTTTTTCGGATGAGGTAAAGTCATTTTTATGGAGTAAGGCATTTATTATCAGGATTGCCGAAGGATGTAACTGCAAATGCACTTACTGTTCTCATAGAAATGCAATAGGGAAATATATAAGCAAGAGTGTAGAAGAATGCATTGCCGAATTCAAAACTGGTTATCAAAATGGTGAAAAACTTTTTAGAATCACATCAATGGATACTGGTTGTTATGGATTGGATATTGGGACCAATCTTCCGTCGTTAATAGATAAGTTCATTGAAATTGCGGATGATGTAAAATTTATTCTCGAAGATATAAATCCAATGTGGATGAATAAATATAATGATGAAATATTAAGATTGGTTAAAAGCAATAAAATCGTAGGATTCCAGACGCCGTTTCAATCAGGGAGTCCGGAAATATTGAAAAAAATGAAAAGATGGAATAATTCTCAAAAATTTTTAACAATTTTAAAATCGATAAAAGATGCCGATCCCAATATTCATCTTTCAACAGAAATATTGCTTGGGTTCCCCGGTGAAACAGAGGATGATTTTTTTATTACGATGAATTTTTTAAAGAATGCAGCATTTGATTTTACGTATATATATCCTTATTTTGAAAATGAATATGTTGAATCAAAAAACATTTTTCCAAAATGTTCTAAAGAGACAATTGAAAAGCGTTTGGAAGAGGCTATTACATTTTGTAATGACAATAAGATAAGTTACAGTATAATGCTTAATAAATAAGGAGGGTCATAAAAAACTGTTTTAAAATTTACAAAAATTTATAAAAATATAGATGGTAAGTAAAAAGTAAGTTAAAGAATTTTGGCTAAACAAATAAATAATAGAAGATATATTGTTTTAAAAAGACGATTTTTGTGATCGTACTTAATTTGTAATTAAAAAAATTAGGAGATGTTATGTTTGACGCAAAAAAAGATCCACCGAGATTTCTTCAAATGGAAATCAATTTATTCTGCAATCTAAAATGTAAAATGTGCTTAATATGGATGAATAAATACTATGCTAAAGATAGTATTAAACTTAAATCGCCTCTCACAATGGAGCAAATAAAAAAAGTAATGCTGGATTTTAAAGAATTTAGCCCTTCAGGTGAGTTTAATCCTGTCGGCGGTGAGCTATTTATTAACGATAAAAAAATTTTTGAAATACTTCAGTATGCGAGAGAAATAAATTTAAAAACATCTATTGTAAGCAATGGAACATTAATAAATGAAAATGTTGCAAAAAAAATAATCGATGCAGATATTTTCTCAATTTCTATTTCTCTTGACAGTCATGATGAAAAAATTCACGATGAAATTAGAGGTGTTAAAGGGACATATAAAAAGGCATTGGATGCAATTAAGTATCTTATTAAAAACAGGAAGAAGGATACCCCGTATATTTGTCTATCAAGTATTATTTTTAAACAAAATATTGATTATCTTGAAAATATTGTTGAATTAGGGGAAAAATTGGGTATAAACAGTATTAGTTTTAATTTATTAAATGAGCTTTTTGGCGGTGATTTTTACGGTGATAAAGATGTTTTTTTTATGAATAATTTTTTTCATACAAAAGAAGAAAAAGAAAATGCTAAAAATAGAATACAGGAGATTTTTTACAAATATAAAAATAAAAACATAATTTATATGAAAGAAAATGACATCAAATGGATCAATAAGTATATAGATGATCCGTATTTTAAGATATCCGAACCTATATGTGGATCACATGAAAAAAATATCATTGTAACAATGGATGGCGGTTTTAAGTTATGTTGGGGTCCGCACTTTAGTTGTGATAGATTAAATATAGGTAATGTTAAAGAGTATTCGGTTAAGGAACTCTGGTTATCAGAAGAGGCGAAATATCAAAGAGATTTAATGGATAAATGCAGAGAAAATTGTGGAGCAAAAAATTGCCATAGAAAGGATGATATATAAAAGTGTGTAAATGATTCTGTATAAACTCTTACACATTTTAAAGCAGATCTTTCAATCTGTCCTCAAAATAAATGGCCAGCTGGGAATATATAGTCCCCGGTCACTGATACTCTTGCAATGATTTTGATTGGAGCTCGCTCAACAGCTTTTGGGAGAACATATTTTAATGCTTTCAGAAATCTATA
>CAZHHK010000067.1:0-18657 GCA_964531405.1 uncultured Spirochaetales bacterium
TAAATATATAATTGATACAAATTTGTCAAATGGTTTAATATTTGACAGAAGCCATTAAAAAAATAAGGAATAATTTATGAAAATATTTTTAACTGGTGGTACAGGTTTTATCGGATCTCATGTTTTAAAATTATTATCTGATAATGGGCACGAGGTAATAGTATTGGCAAGAAATCCAGAAAAAGTTCCCGGATTAACAGGTTTACCAGGGGTTAGGATTATTCATGGCACTCTGTATGATTTTGAGATTATTAAAAAAAATTTGCAAAACTGCGATGCATGTATTCATATTGCACTAGGTTGGGGTGATTCTGCTGTTGATATGCTTAAAAATGATACTATACCGACAGTTTATTTGATGGAAGAATCAGCTAAATCCGGGTTAAAAGCTTTCATATATACTTCTTCATCTGCTGCTGTAGGATACAGCCAGATTGAAGATATTAATGAGGAGTCAAAAACTAAACCAGTGGATTACTATGGAGCGGCAAAAGCAGCTAGTGAGAATTTTTTGCATGCGGTGTCATATAATTATAGTATGAGATGTAATATCATAAGGCCTGGCTATACCTTTGGAAATCCTGTTGTAAATGGTGGCTTTATGCAGCCTGATGCAAGGTTTAGAGATATTGTAATTAAAGCAAAACAAAATATTGATATTAATTTAATTAAATACGATGGCACGCAGTTTATAGATGCCGATGATCTTGCAAAAATTTATTTAAGTGTGTTGAATTCAAATGTAAATAGACAAATATATTTTGGATTAAGTACAGAATATGTTACATGGGAAGAGATAGCCAGAGAGACTATTAAATTGATTGATTCAAAAAGCGTGATTAAATTAATAGATAAAGGATATGATGAGAATCCGCATTTATATATTGTTGATAAAATTAAAAGAGATTTTGGTCTGGATTTTAAATGCAGGGACAATATTAGAAAGCATCTGGAATTTTTAATTAGAAATGTATAAATTAGATTGATTTATTTATGAAAATTTTTATATAATAAATATCATGATTGATATAGGCTTTAGAAATTACATTGATGAGATTAGAGTTACTTCGGTTATGGAATATAATAATTCAAGGGCTAGGTGGTTTATAAGAGAAGCTATTGCTTCTAACAGATTAATAAACTGTACTCAGGGTAAAAAAGCTCAGAGTGTCATTGTATTAGATACTTGCCATATTGTACTTTCTTCATTAAAATATCTGTCAATTAAAAATAAGTTAAAAGAATTAAGGGAATTTAACAGGAATGAATTATTAAAAAATTAGATTATGGAGGTATTATTTTATGAATAAAAACAATAAACTATTAGATAAAAAAGATGATATTTTTCCTATTACAAAATATAAATTTGATGATTTTTCAAAGGATAAATGTGTATCTTTTACAGGATCTCCTATAAAGCATCCTTATGATGAAGAAAAATTTATTTTGATTTGCGATCCTTTGAGCACGCATACAAATTTTTATGAATTTAAAAAAGCAGATGTTTCATATATTGAAAATCTAACCTCGCTTTCATCTGAAAGCGGAGAAAGTATCCATATCGCTAGAGTATGGATAAAAAAAGGCATCATAGGTTTGCACTATGAGCCTTTTATCGTAGGTAATACATCGGATATTTTGAGTGATTTAAATAAATAGTTTAGCAAAATAGATAATCTTTAAGATAACTGAAATTTTCTTTTATTTTTTTGGTAGCTCTTATTTCTATCTGTCTTACTGTTTCCGGGCTTATTCCCAGATCCTTTGCTATTGTTTTTAATGTTTTTTTCTTTCTATTTTCAAATGCATACCTTAATTTTATGATTTCTCTTTCTTTGTCTTTTAATTTTTCTAATACTTCGCTTGTTTCTTTTGTAAGATCTATTCTGTTCATTATATATTCCGGAGAGTAAGTCTCGTCATCAAGAAAATTAGTATAACTGCATCCAGTTTCATTTATGTCTTCATCTATTGATGTCATTTTATCACTTACTGATTTTAGATTTAAAATTAATAATTCATCATATCCAAGAATATTCGCTATTTCCTTTATTGTTGGTTTTCTATTTAATTTCTGTGATAATTCTTCTGAAGTTCTATTTATTTTCCTTAAAGTTTCTTCCTTTCTATGAGGCAGTCTAATTGCTCTTCTTTTATTACTCATCGATCTTGTTATTGACTGTTTTATCCACCAGCAAGCATAAGTTGAAAATCTTACATTTTTTCTATAATTGAATTTTTTTACGGCTTTAATTAAACCTATATTTCCTTCTTGGATAAGATCAGCAAGATTCCATTCGGGAGTAATATATTTTTTTGCAATATTAACAACAAGTCTTAAATTGCAATTTATCATCTTATTATAAGCTTCTTTATCACCCTTTTCAATTCGTTTTGCCAGGGATACTTCTTCTGCCTGAGTTAATAGATTATACTTTTTTATCTCATCAAAATATTGTTTTAAAAAGTTTTTCTGATTACAACTATCCTTAATAGCCATACATCTCACCTCTATATAATACAAGCAATATATGTGCCATATAAAAAATAAAGAAATTATATGTTTGCAAAATGTAATAAATATAAATAATATAAAAAATAAGCAGATTATTAAGATTTAGTGTATGATAAATAATACATATGTATTATTAAATTTATAAATATATCTTTAAGAATTTAATAATATAGAAAATAATTGTAATGTTTATATACTTTGTTTTATTAATTTTAGTTAAATTTGATTTTTATTCCCTAAATACCGATAAATGATATAAAATTTATAGTCAAAATTTATTTTTATAAATATTTTTTGTATCATATAAAGATTTAATTATATAATTATTTAGTTCATGTAGAAATATTATGATATTAGTTGGATTTTTTACCTACATAAAATATTTAATCTCTGGTGATACAGCAAGTTTATCAAAGATAAAAGAATTAAAAATTTTATTCAAGACATTTAAGTCATCAAAATATAGATATATAACTAAAGATAAAATAATCACTAATTTGTTTTTACAGAAAATATATAATTTATATTCTTCTATAATAGAAATCAAAGCTATCCTCTCAACAACTTTATTTAGTAATGATGAAGCAAAATCTATGATTTATCTAAATCATTATATAGATTCTTCATTGCCTGAAGATGTAAGGTCTAAAAAAGATAGATTTACAAAAGAAAATATGTGGCAGAGGATTATGGAAGCAGAGAATGCTACAAAAACTATTAAGGAAATTGAAGATGAATTTTTGTCATATAAAAATATTTTAAATAAAAAAAATTTGCCTAAAGTTGAATCTGAATATTTTTTGCTTTATAGATTGAATTCATTAACAACTTTTAATTTTGAATTGTTTTTTTCAAAATTTGATATGGATTATATGAGTCCTGCTCAGCCGGTTTATAGCCCGATTTCAGGTGATGATGTGTTAAATGAAATTGAGGATTTGTATTTTTTGATAAGTTCTCTGCCGGCAAAACTTGATTTAACTGAAGCATTCGAAAAGCTTTATATGCGTAATCAGGGTGACTATAAGATGCAGGCAAAAAAAGCTCAGCAGGCAGCCAGTAAGATTTATAAAATAATATCTGATGAATTATCTCCGCAGATATTACTTAATCTATGCAGATATATCACAGAGAATACAAAACTTGTAATCGATGTGCAGCAAAAATATTTTAGTATTCTGGATAAATACAGAGCCGAGGTTGAAAGTAGATTTATGAAAAACAAGGATGCCGTCCTTGAGAAATATTCTGAAAAATCTTTGCAACAGGACATACATTCGTTGTTTAATGGCAAACTGCTTTTAAAAATAGAAAGCTACTCCGAAAGTTTGAGACAATTAATTGAAAATAATAATTTTGAGCAGATATCAGGTATACAGGCGATAAGGATAACTAAGACTTTTGTATTGGAGATTTACGAGAAAATGATAAAAGATGTAATAAATGTCCTTATACTTGAAGGTTTTTTTGCAGAAAAAGAACAGCAGACCGATTTTTCAAATTTATTTTTTTCTGCGAATGAGCTTACTGAAGTAGTTACCGAATGTGAGGAAAAACTTTCTGGTACTGGTAAATACTCTTTTAATACTCTTGAACTTCTCTTAAAAAATTATAAAACATCGAGTAAAGTAGGTGAAAATAAGATTAAAATGCAGATAGAGTCCATTAATGAAAAGATAAGAAGCTGTAATGAAAGATGTGCAAATGTTTTATATAAGCTGGCAAGCAATATTTATCTTATATTGCAGGATTATAAGACTCAGAAACCATCCTATATAACAAATATTAAAGCAGTAAAAGGTTCACAGAATAAAGAATTTATAAGTCTTCTGGCAAACAGTTATAATAATATAGCTAAATACATAAAAATAATTAAGAATTTCATCGTAGTAAAAAATGAAAAAAAAATAGATTAAAATATTGTATATACCAAATGGATACTATAAAGTCTAAAATACTAAAAAATACCATATTAATAAAATTGATATAATGTGCTATTAATAAATCATTATGAATAAATTGTTTTATTGTATATTTACTTTGGTCTTATTATTTTATGCTAATAATTTATTTGCACTTAATTATACTAAAGAGCAAATAGGTTTATCCGTTAATAAAAAGCCCATAAATGTTTACAAATTTGGGAGAGGCAAAGATTTAATAATTATTATTGCTGGTTTGCATGGCAATGAAAAAAACACTGTTGAATCTGCTTATTCAGTAATAGAGTATTATGATAAAGATCCCAATAAAATCCCTTTAAATAAATCTTTATGGATCATTCCGAATGCAAATCCTGATGGATATGAAAAGGGACGCAGATTAAATGAAAACGATGTTGATTTAAATCGTAATTTTGAAACATCTAATTGGAAGCCAAAATTTTATTTATATAGTGATTTATTAAGTGCCGGTGATAAACCTTTCAGTGAACCTGAAACTCAAAATTTAAAGGTATTTTTTGAGTCAATAAATAATAAAAATACGATTGTTATCAGCTTGCATTCAAGAGGGAATTCTGTAATACCAGCGGATAGTAGTAATTCAAATAAAAAACTTGCTTATTTTATAAAAAATAATACAAATTTTGAATATAATGATATTAATTATAAGGCTACTGGTGATTTAACAAGCTGGGTTTACGAAAAACTGAATATTCCTTCGGTAACAATTGAGTATAAAACTAAAGATGAAAATGAATTCTATAAAATATTGCCGGCACTCGAGGCTCTTTTTAGGACAGATTTTAAAAATACTTTTTATATAGATAATAGTATGGAAATATCTGAAAATGGTTATGTTAATAAGATATTTAATAATTTGGTTCGTGGATTGCCTGAAAAAACAATAGAATTATTGTCTTCAAATGAAGAAGAAAAGAAAAATTTCTTAAGATTGTACAAATTGATTCAAGATGATGATGAACTTTTATTGCTTGTGAATAAATCAAATTATCTTTCAAAGGATTATGAGCCACAGGATTTAATCGATGTAGGTACTATTCTACCGGCTAATAAAAATTCAATATATTTACGTAAAATAATATTGAATGATTTGACTGAAATGATTGAAAAAGCAAAATCCAGTAATATAAGACTTGTTATAATATCAGGCTATCGTTCTTATGAAACTCAAAAAGCTGTATTCAACGGATGGAAAGCAAAATTTGGAGAAGATGAAGCAAAAAGAATAAGTGCTTTGCCCGGGGCGTCACAGCATCAGCTTGGTACAACAATTGATTTTAACAGCCTGGATCAATCCTTTGAGAATACTCCCGAAGGATTATGGCTATATAATAATGCTTATAAGTATGGCTTTATCTTATCATATCCATTGGGTATGGAAGCATTGACCGGTTATAA
The DNA here is from genome assembly GCA_964531405.1 of uncultured Spirochaetales bacterium. GTDB lineage: Bacteria > Spirochaetota > GWE2-31-10 > GWE2-31-10 > JAFGQB01 > CAZHHK01. The sequence continues at coordinate 5,878 of CAZHHK010000067.1, forward strand.
ATATGAGCCGTGGCACTACAGGTATATTGGCAAAAATGCGGCATATATGGTTTATCATTATTTTGATAATCTTCTTGAGGTGTTTTTAAATTGGTATTGGAGTAAAAAGTTGGATAAATAATTTATTATGAGCTTTTTATACCTAAAGGCATTTCAATTGTAAATAAATATTGCAATTTATTTCATATAACATATGAATTTGCCATTATTTAGATGAAATAATATATTTACTTTTTAAAAAGTCTTTAGGATATTATAAAATGTAGTAAATTATTTTTATTTTTCTTACATAAAACGTTGCAAAGATTTTTTTATTTACGTTCTTAAATGTCGCTATCGGCAAAAAATTAATTACATAAGGAATTTCTTAATAAAATATTTGACATTTTTATAAATAAATTGGAAAATTATATAAATATTTTATGATAATTATCTGTTATATTAGATGAGGCAATAATGTCGGATGGAAAAGATAATATAGATCAGATTTCGGCGAATAATGATTCACAGGAAGAAATCAATTTAGCCGAAGAAAGTTCTGTAGAGTCATCCAAAGCAACTTTAGGTTTTTTGGATAAAATCCTTGAAATTGTTACTGGCATATCCAGGGATGATAGGATAAAGTTTAGGAAACTTAAAGATATTAATAAAAGATTAAAGCATTTAAAATATAAATTTTATAATTATAAAAACGATGTTGTTTTGCCTCCACTGGGACAGTATTTTTATGACCTGTATAGAATGAGCCAAAATCTATCCAGATTTATGGATATTAAAAATCATTCTAAATCAATTAAACAGTTTATTTTTGAAATATTTTCAAATGAAAATCAAAAAAAATTGGGTAAAGAGCTAGATAGAGCTAGTATTAATCAATTGCTTAACTCCACAGCTGATACTAAAACAGCTATTGATACAATAAAATCAAAATTGAATCAGTATGTAAAAGCTTTTGATTATGAAACCATAAAAAAAATAAATTCAACATATAATCAGATTGTTGATCTGTCAAACATTATTAATTTTGATTGGTATTATTTACTTCATAAATTTGACTCTGAGATTACCGAAACGAATTTTAATTATAAGCCTGAATTTGAAGCTCTTGATGGGAAATATATACTTGATGAATTAATTGCACTTTCGGATTATTTTGAAACCTTAGATTTTAACAGCGATTTTAAATATATATTTGATTACATAAAAGCGTATACTCAGGATGAAAATTATATTAAAGTACTCAAGAAGATAATTCAATACTGCAAAATCTTAAAAAAAGATAACTATTTAGTCTTAATTATTAAATTGATTTATAAAAATCCATATTTTAAGCCAAAAAAATTTCCTTCTTCTGTAAATGTTGTGCAGGATTATTTAAACGAATTTCAATATGATGTAAAAAAAATAGTTGATGATTTGATTAAAGAAATAAAAAAAGATAGAATAAACAAGTTATTGATAAATATTTTTCACACAACGGCTATATTAAGGCTTAAACACTATAGTCAAAAATTAAATGAAGCATTAATGAAAAAAAATATTGCCGGCTTTAAGTTGATCGATCCTCTTAATTTTTTAAAAGCATATCTTCTTGATTTTTGTAAAGGCGATGTTAAAGCAAGAATCGATTATCTTATAATTAAGGGGACGTGGGCTACCAATGCGCAGTCATCAGAGTATTCCAGGTTATTGGATGAATTTAATCAGTTGTCCGACAGGGTAGTGGATTTTGATGAAAGTTGCTCAGAAGATGAATCTAACGGAAAAAATTTACGAAAGTTAAGTTATGCAGTAACTCATGATCCAAATGCAAAGATGCTTTTAAGTAAACTGATATTTAAAATAGAACAGGAAGCTTTAGGTTTAATACAGGACGCTATTAGGCTTTTTAATCATGTTAATGAAAAACTTAAGTTATTAATTGATGATTATGCTTTAAAAACTCCTAAGATTTTGATTAATTTTCATCAAATAAAATGGGATTTTTCTGATGATATACCTTCAGAATTGTCTAATATTTATAAAAAAAATCAAAATTTTATTATGCTACTTAATTTTTATATAAAAGAAGCCAGAGATAATAAACCTAAATAATAATTTTGATTAGATTTTAATTGTTTTATACATAACAATATCAATAAAAGATTCGGCAATTTTATTTAAAGGTTTTACAATCTGAATATTTTTATTTAATATGGCGACCTTGGGCATACCGAAAACTACTGAGCTTTCCTGATCCTGAGCTATTGTTATACCCCCTTTATTCAATATGTTGCCTATTTTATCTGCTCCGTCTTTACCCATACCTGTCATAATGCATGCCAGGGCATTGTGTCCAAATATATTTGCTGTAGATTCAAACAGAACGTCTGCTGACGGTTTGTGCCCATTAACAGGCGAGCTGTCATCGAGTCTGATTACAGTTGCCAGCTGTTTTTTCTCAAAAATAATATGCCTGTTTCCAGGAGCAATAAATATCCTGCCCGGTGATAAAATATCGTTGTCCTCTGCTTCTTTTACTTCAAGGTTACATATATTATTCAAATTCTTAGCGAATTCATAAGTAAATCCAGCAGGCATGTGCTGGACAATTGCAATCGGTACGGGGAATTCTTTGGGCAATAAGGGAAGTATTTGCCTTAGTGCATTAGGACCACCCGTAGAAATCCCAATTACTACGATGGATATATCGGGTATTGTATTAATTGGGCGTAGATAAGAATTTATATTTATTAATGGCTGAACTGCAAATTTAAAATCATTTTCAAAAAGTGCTGGTTCTTTAGTTTTTATATCTATAGTTGAAAATGAATCCGGTTTCGCCAGAGCCATAATCATCGATATAAGTCGGTCTTTCATTGATTCAAGATTATTATCTGTATCCGAAGGTTTTAGGATAAAATCTGATGCTCCGAGGGACAGAGCTTGCAATGTGATTTCTGCACCTTTTTTAGCATGTGCTGAAAGAATTATAACAGGAGTTTTTATTCCAAGTTTTTCTCTTTCTTTTAAAAATTCTATACCATTCATTTCTGGCATTTCTAGATCAAGGATTATTATGTCTGGCTCTAAGGTATTAAGTTTTTTTAAGCCAAATTTTCCATTTAAAGCGGTGCCTACCACTTCGATAGAATCATTTGTTGATAAGAGTTTTGTTATTAAATTTCTAATTAATGCAGAATCATCTATAATCATTACCTTTATCTGCTTACTTGGCATATTTCCCCTCTTTTTTCATATAAACACAGGCTTCATTAATTTTTGTAAAAATAAATTTTGTATTCATGCCGAATAAAGATTCGGAATGACCTATAAAAAAATATGAATAATCTGTCATTGCATTATAAAATTTTTCGATAACACTTTTTTGGGCCGCAGCATCAAAATATATGATAACATTCCTGCAAAAAATTATATCAAAATTGGCTAATCCTGAATCATTCTTAAGATTGTGATAATCAAACTGTATGAGATTTTTTATTTCTTCTTTAATATAATAACCGTTACTTATCGATACCATATATTTTTTTAAATATTTTTCAGGAATATCTTCTATTTTATTGGCTTCATAAAAACCTTCTTTTGCCTTCATTAAAGCATTAAATGATATATCGGAAGCTATAATTTCAATTTTCCAATCCGGATTAAGTTTTTCTTTTAATACCATAGCAATAGAATAAGGCTCTTCTCCGGTAGAGCATCCAGCACTCCATACTTTAATATGTTTGTTATTTTTTTTTTCTTTCAGATCATTTATAATAAAATTCTCTAAGGCTTCAAATTGAGGATAATTTCTAAAAAATTTAGTGAGATTGGTTGTAACAAGGTCAAGTAAATTTTTTAATTCTACGGGATCTGATATTATAAGTTTATAATATTCATCTGGTGTCTTAACATTAATCTTTTTTAATCTTTCTCTAAGTCTACTCTCAAGAATCGGTCTGTTTGTTGGAGTAAATGTTATGCCTGATTCATTATATATTAAATCTCTAAATTTTTGAAAATCATTATCTTCTAATTTTTCAAACATAAAATATATTTTATCCCGTGATTATTAATTAAATTATAACATATTTAAAATTTTAAGGCAAAAAAAAGCTTTAAATGAAAAAATAAATTTTAATTTATATTTTGAATTTCTTGATTATTTATTTTTAATAATTTATACTTAAAAATATTCCATTTATCTGCCTTTTTACCTTTTTATATGTAAGGTACAAAAAGAAGAGATCTAAATACTTTTTGATCATAAAAAAGGTGAGAGGTGAGGGGATAAAATAATAACAAGTATGGAAGATGATTTAAAACAAATTATAGAAAAACAGTCAATCGTGATTGAAGGATTGAATGATGAGCTTAAAAAACAAGCAAATACGATATCAAAGCTTCTTTCATTAATTGGCGTAACATCGATTATAGCTTCTTCACTCGATAAATCACAGGTATTAAAGTCAATCCTTGAGCAGACAAAAATACTAATGGAATGCAAACAGAGCAGTGTAATGCTTATTGATCCGGTAAAGAATCAGCTTTATTTTGAAGTACTTGCCAATGAAGAAGAAATGGCTTTTTTAAAAGATATAAGATTAGAAAAGGGAGAAGGTATTGCAGGTACTGTCTGGCGTGATGGGATACCGATTTTAATTGAAGATGCAAGTAAGGACAGCAGATTTAGTAAAAAAGCTGATGAAAAATTGGATAGTCGTACAAAGTCATTAATAGCCGTACCGTTGATAGTAAAAGATACTGTTATTGGTGTTATGGAGGCTATGAATAAGTTTGATGAAACTTCATTTAATAGTTTTGATTTGGAAATATTTAAGACTCTGTCTGTACAGGCTGCAATTGCTATAGATAACGCTAGATTATATGAATTAGCAATAACAGATGGCATGACAAAGCTTTTTATCCATAGATATTTTCAGGCACGTTTAGTTGAAGAGTTTAATAGGTCGGCTAGATATGGAAGAGAATTATCATTGATCATGTTTGATATAGATCATTTTAAAAATTTTAATGATAGTTATGGGCATCAGCTTGGAGATGAAGTTTTAAAAAATACGGCAAAAGTTATTAAAGAAAATTCTCGCGCTGCTGATATCCCGGCAAGATACGGAGGGGAAGAATTTGCTTTAATATTGCCCGAAACAAATAAAGAAGGGACAATGGCGTTGGCAGAAAGAATTAGAAAAAGAATTGAAGAAATGACAATTGAATTTGAAGGGAAAAAAGTAAAATTAACTATATCGGCAGGTGTAAGTTCATACATAAATAACATGCCAAAAACAGAACAGGAATTTATCCAGATGGCGGATGCCGCTTTGTATCATTCTAAGGAAAACGGCAGAAACAGGGTGACGTTTTATGAGCCATCTATTAAAAAATAAAATATCCTGTATAATTTAGATTATACAGGATTAGCTCTACTGTAAGACAAGGAAAATATATATAGGCCGTTATTTATGATTTAAATTTAATCTATCTGTAACAATAAGTAAAGTTAGAAATATTGATCTGAGTTATAAAAAATGATTAAATTTTTTAAAAAGAATATTTAGCATATAAATTGATTCCATTATTAATGGAAATATTTATAGAAAGCACCTTTTTCTTTTTAAATTCAAATTTATAAAACATTAAGGGGAATGATAATCCTATTAAAATTGTTCCAACAGCGGTTAGAGCTACTCCGGATACAAACATGGCTATAAAAGTATTATATGTATTCTGATAGTCAACATAGGTAGTAGGATAATTAATTTTACTCTTTAACTCATTTGAATATCCTCTAAGAGTACCGATTAATAAAACCACTCCCATTGAAAAGCTTACTACACCGACAGGACACATTGCAATGCCTATTATCCTCACAACTTTATCCATCTTAAATGTTTGAGGTGCTGATTTTACTTCTTTTTTTTCATTGTATTTTGTAAAATTCATTCCTCTGTAAAATAATATGAAGCTTCCTGATTCCTCAGGGTTTTTATCTAATAATTCTCCGAAAATAGGTTCTGGTTTAGAAAATATTTTTATATTTTCATAGACCTCTGAGATTTCAAGATATGGATTTATATTAAGTTTTAATAAATTGCATAGGTTTTTAAAAAATGAAGAAGGTTCATACTCGGTGTCTTCTACACCAGAACTTAAAATTTGAATCGATTTATTTGCATTTAATTTTTTATAGGTATTGATTTTTTTTTCTTTTTTATCAGTTAAAAATTTTACAGTATTTAATTTTTTTGAAATAAAACAGGCGTCAGATATAAGCAAGATATGATTTGCTTGAATATCCTCCAATTGATCTTCTATATATTTATTTGATAACCAGTTGTTTTTTTCGTTTTCATTTATACCAGCATCATAAGGAAGCCAATAACCTGTTTTCTTAGATTGATCATAAAAACTTGCGCCGCAATAGTATATTATTATAGAATCTTCAGGTTTAATTTTGCTTTTTAGTTCATTGAATACTGTTCGAATTTCTTCATATTTTGCATTATAATCATATAATTCGATGACATTATTAATATAATATTTTTCATACAATATGTTTCTCAGCTCTTTGGCATTGTTAATGCAATAATCATAGGGCAATCTGTTTTGATATTTATTTATTGCTATTAATAATAAATATTGGGTTCCGGGTTTGGATTTTGGATCAAGATTTTTAACTTTTGCAATGTATTTTTCATCCAATTGATCCGTTTGAGAGTTGCCATTTATAAAAATTGAAATACAGGATAAAAAGATTATAAATAATATTGTTTTTCTCATAAATACCCAATTAAGAATAATATAATTTATTATAATTTAATAAAACATTTGAGTCAATTATAATTTTATTATCATTAATATTGAAAGAATTTAAATTTTTTTTTAAAATATAGCTGTAGAATGATTAATTTAAAGAGATTTAAATTTAAATAATTGATTATATCCTATAAGGAGGGATATCATGTTTTTTAAAGGAAGAGTAAAGGATTTTGCAATTAAAATATCAATGATTACGGTTATAATTTTTATTTTAGGTATATCATGCACGGTAAATAATAATACATCAAAAATTACAATTTTAAATAAAAGTGATGCTTCTGTTAGTAATATAAAAATAGGCAATACTATAATATGCTGTTATATTGCAGCAGGAGGTTCGTATGAGTATTATTTTTCATTTGATCTTAAGGGCAAATTAACAGGGAATGATGTAATCTCGGCAGGTTATGTAAACAGATATGATAATAACAAGATTAGTGTTGTAAGGAGGGATGGAGAATATAATCTATTACATACCGGATATTTTTTTGATTGTGAAATATTTAAAATGGATAAAAAATATTACATAACTTTAAGATGTGATAAAAGCGGAGTAGATAACAATGAAACTGGTGATGAATATGTTGAAGATGGATATTACAACGATTAATTTTTTTTGGCATAAGGAGTTATAAATTGGCGAAATTAAAAAAGAATCTAAAATTGTCTTTGCTTTTTATGGATTTTGCAATATTAATATTGATATTCGTATCCGTATTTTTACTTTTTGAATTTGTAATAAAAAAAATCATGATTAATTACAGTATTGATAAATTTTATGAAAGCATGCGTACAAGCCAATTTGATTTATCTAATTCTATAAATTATATTGAGGAAAAAAAAGAGCTCCCATATAAACATTTTACAGAAGAGATTTTTGATTATTTAAAGCTCTCAACTTTAAAAAGATCAAAGTATGATGGCAGTCTTTTTGCTGTTATACTTCCAAATGATCAAAATTATTTTAAAGTAGGTATAAGGATGCAGCCTAATATTGTTTATGATAAAAAATATTTTGATTATGATTATTTTAAAAATAATATTGAGTATCGTGATAAAAAAGGCAATCCAAAAAGATATGTTACATTTAGTGTTAAGAATATTAATTTTATAGGTATCGCTCAGTATAGTGATATAGGTATAAGAAAGAATTTTGATAGAAATAATAATGATCTGGTAAAGCCTATTATAGTAATAGCTGACAGAGATGATGAATTTTTCTTTTTGATGAATAGGGTAAGAGATGTATTTTTTATATTGCTGATAATCGTGTTTGGTATCGGTGCCTTATTTAAGGTTTATAATACCATGGTTGTCACCAGAGAAATATATATGATAAGGGATAATATGACTTCGGTCATAAATGATCTTAAAACAAAGGGGATGATCTCGACTTCGATGAAAGAAGTTATTACGAAATTCATTGAGACTTCAAATCTTGATGAATCTTTTCTTGATCTTGTAAGATCACTGGAAGATGTGGGGAATATTATATCAGGCATTGCGGACAGAGATTTATTTGTAGCGACATTAAAAAAGGATAACAGTCTTTTAAATCCACATGATGAGTTTATGACAATAATGTTTCTTGATATACAGGGCTTTACATCTATAACAGAGAAACATAAGGAAGATATAATAACGATTATCAATAAAATTTGGACTGAAGTCGAGTCGGTAATTTTTCAGTATAAAGGCAAGATAAATAAATTGATTGGTGATGCGGCATTAATAATATTTAGAGACATTGATAAGGATAAGGGGACCGTCAATTCATGCTTGAATGCATTTTATTCTTCTATAAAACTTTTGCAGAAAGTTAAAGAAATCTGCAAGAATCTTGATATTGATTTTAATTTTAGGGTAGGTCTTGATTATGGCAAAGTAAAATACGGCAAGACCGGTACAGAGAATAATTATGAACTTGGTGTTATTGGTGATACGGTAAATACTGCTTCAAGACTTGAGGCTTTATGCAAGCAATATCATACTAATTTGTTGTTAAGTGAAAATGTTTATGCAAAGCTTGATTTAGCTGTAAATAAGGATCATTCTCTTGAAGAAAAATTAAATTATGAAAACAAGTTTGGGATAAAGATTTTTATGATTGATAAAGCAAGGCCTAAAGGTAAAAAAGAAGCAAAAGAACTTTTTACCGTTTTATTAAAAAAGAATAAGGAATATTCCTTTATAGGTTCTGACAGCGTATACGCAGCAGATAGTTTTGTCGAGTATTCGAGTTTAGTAAAGGAATTCATCGAAAGTATAAAATACTGGAAGGAATATAAAGATTATTTAAATTTAAATGAAGGTCAGATGGATGATGAAACTTTTAAATTAAAAGGTGAAGCTGAAAAATGTTGGTCTGATATTGCTAAGAGATTTAGCATATTTTTTCATAAGAATAATTTTCCTCCGGCTGAGCATTTTGTGAAAACTATTTTAAAATTTGAAGAGTACGAAGAATTCAGAAAATATCCTGAGGGCTGGTTTAATAAAGAAATTTACAGGGTAAAAGAGCCATCAAAAGATTGGATCGAGCTGGGTACGGTAGAATTGGATAAATAAAGGATTAATTATGAAGATAAAAGCTCAAAGAGTATTTAATTTATTGATTAAGACATTTGGATTATTTTTAGCAGGACTATTGGTTTTTTTATTAATTTATTTTGTATCATCAAGATTAATTCTTGATAAAAAGGCAAAATATACGATTGATGAAGGAAAATATATTTTAAATAGAATGGCTGAAGAGTATGAAAAATTTTTAAAGGAAAAAGAAAAAACTCTTACCATTGAAAAAGAAAAACTTATAATAATGCAGGTACAGGCTAAAACTCTAGAGGAAAGAAGGCAGATTGAAGAGAGGCTAAGACAGATAGCTTTAGAGAGAAATAATTTGAGTTATCAGTATACAAAAAATGAAAGAGAAAGAAAGGAAATGGAAGCCAATCTTATATCCATGAAGGAAAATTTGTCTCTGTCCACTGAGGAAATTTCGAGACTTAATAAAAAATATAATGAATTATCCGTTGAGAAGAATAATATTGAGCAGTACTGGAATAATTATATAAATGAATTGAAGAGAGTTTTTAAAGAAAAATATAAATTTGATCTTGTAAAATTACAGGAGATTGAAAAATCATTTAATAATAATAACGGGAAGAATTTTATTATTAATGAATTCGGTGAATTATACAGAGTTGCCACACAGAAAGATAACAGAGTAGAATTAATTACAAGAGAGAAAGATACTCTGATTAGAGAAAAACAGACTCAGATTAATAGTCTTGTCGATGAACTCGATAAAAAAAATCTGGAAAATGAAAAACTTAAAAAAATGCTTAAATCCGGACAGGTTGACAAGGACTTTTATTTAAAATTTCATAATGATTATTCTGAAATTATAGATAATTTCAATAAACTGAAAACTTTATTTGCTAATGCTGAAAAATTGTATAATGACAAGAATTATAAAAGAGCCAGTGATGAATATATCAAGGTGCTTAATGTATTTAACGAGATAAATCAATCTTATAAAAAGGTAAGAGAATTGACCGATAGTGAAAATGAATCAAAAGCAAATGAATTATATAAAAAAGCAATGGATTATAAAAATAAAGGCGATAATGAAAGTGCTTATAATGCATTATTTGAATTGGTAAAAAATTATCCGGGAAACAAATATTTTGATGACTCGGTAAATCAATTATTGAAAATTTCGGATTCATTTTCGGATAAAGATAAAATCTCTGTCGCAAATAAAAGTGCATTGGATTTGTATGATAAAGCTGTTGTTTCATTAAAAAATAATAAAACCGAAGATGCAGAAGAATTACTTTATAAGATAATAACCGATTATCCTGTTTCTGATTATACAAAAAAGGCTTTAGAAAAAATAAAAGAAATTAATAAGGTATATCTAGCCAAAAGCAAGGAGTATTATGATAAAGAACTCTCAGCGAAATTTAAAACTGATTATGACAAATTTAAAAGGTATTACAGTAAGAATAATTTAGAAAAAGCAAGATTTTATTATTTTTCTGCTTTAAAAACCGCTTTTGATATATACAGCTATAATTCTATAGATGAATTTAAAAAGTTTGAGGATCAGTACATTGAAATGCTGGTTAAAGCCTTTGAAGATAATTTTAAGTTAAAATATAAAATTAAAGACGATGAATAGGATTTATTATTTGCAAATTGGAGGGCAAAAAATGTTTGATAAAAAAAAAGAATATGCCCTTGTACTTGGAGGCGGCGGAGCAAAAGGCGCTTATGAAATAGGAGCGTGGAAAGCTCTTAAAGAGCTGGGTATAAAATTTAATGCTATAATCGGAAATTCGGTAGGTTCGTTAAACGGCGCATTAATTGCCCAAGGTGATTACAGGAAAGCCCAAAAGTTGTGGGAGACTACAACTATTGAGAAAGTGATTGATATCCCACCTGAACTTGTCAAAAATGGCAGATTTTATCTTGATTCTAAAAATTTTGGTGTACTTAAAAAATTACAGCAGATGATTTTTAAGAATTTGGGACTTGATACGAATCCATTGAGAAATTTAATTAAAAAAAATATTAATGAAAATAAGATACGTAAAAAAGGTATCGATTTTGGGTTATTGACATTCCAACTCAATGATTTTAAACCTCTTGAAATATTTATTGAAGATATTCCTCAAGGAATGCTCGGTGATTATTTACTGGCAAGTGCGTCTTTGCCTGGATTTAAATCGACAGAAATAAATGGTAAAAAATTTGTTGATGGTGGGGTTTATGACAACATACCATATGATATGGCTAAACGCCGAGGATATAAACGTATAATAGTAATAGATATTTCTGGCATTGGAGTAAACAGGAATGAAGATATATCTGGTACTAATACTATTTATATTAAAAACTCATTGGATATCGGCAGTGTTCTTGATTTTAATCCTGAAATTGCAAAACAACTTATGAATTTGGGATATCTTGATACGATGAAAGTGTTTAATAAAAATTATGGAGTAAAGTATTTTTATAATTATAATGAAAGAATAATGAAGAAATTGGATAATTTATTGATGCAGGATGATATAAAAAAAGAATATTTAAAATATTTAAAATTGAAAAAAACAAATATTGATTGGAAAATTATTAAAAATGAAATATACAACATACTTCCTTATGAATATAAAAATTATAAATATATTTCATTAGCGTTAGCCGAATGTGGTGCATTGAGCTTGAATATTGAAAGGAACAAGTTGTATAATCTGGAAGATTTTATAAATACTATATGGTTAAAACACAATGAGCTTGATAAAAAAGTAACTTTAATAACAGATAGAAAAATATCGATTTTTGAATTACTGGCAAATAAATTTTGTAATATAAATTTTGCAAAAAATATTATACAAATATTTAATAAAGCTGCCCGTGAATATGAAAAATATCTGGAGATAATTTTCGATAAAAGTGATCTGCATTCCAAAGCATTGAATAATTTTTTTCCTCATCTTATGGGAGCAAATATATTTTTTGTTTTATTGAAAAAATATTTTAAGCAATAAATTGTTCAATCTGTTTTTTTAGAAGTAACATAATATATATACAGTACTATTCCTGCTATAATACACACTATGCTTGCTATATTAATTAATTTCCATAAAAATCTAGATATGAATATTACAGCGATTCCTATTAAAATCGATATAATGCCGGCGTCATATGATTTTTTTGTGATGTTAAAAATCCCTACGATTATTAAAAATATAGCAGCAATCATTAAAATTAAACCGCCAAAAATCCAACCCAATACACCAATAACTATTAGTACAATTGCCGATAAACTTTTGTCTGAAAATAATCTTGAAAGCATGATATTTTGACTCCTTAAATTAAGGATAATATTATTTGTTTTTTTTCACTACTGTCCGAAAGTTTTTGAAATAAAAGAATTTACAACTCCTCGATAAT
>CAZHHK010000068.1:0-18354 GCA_964531405.1 uncultured Spirochaetales bacterium
AAGTTTTTGATAGATCTCCATTAATAAAAACACAAAATACTTGACAAGTCTCTGCATTTGAATTTTTCAATTTTATTATTTTAAATAAGTTTTATCATTAAATAATGAATAAATAGACAAAATTACTATTTTTGTTTATATTAAAATTAAAAATATCCCAAAATTTATGCAAAGGGATATGGAATATTTTTTAGTATAATTTTATAGCAAAAGGATATAAAATAATGAGTTTCAATCTTAAAGAATTCTATAAGAGCACAGTAAATGAAGCATTCAAAATCGCTTCAACAAGTATTGATGGTTTAAATAAAACGCAAATTGAAGAGAGGCTAAAACAATTCGGTTTAAACGAAATAAATCAGGAAAAAAAAGTTTCCTTACTTATAAAAATCCTAAAAGCCTTTATCGAGCCTATGACTGTTATTTTAATAATAGCAACGGCTTTTTCCTTTTTTATTAATGATATAATTGAGGGATTTGCCATACTCGGCGTTGTATTTATAAATACCATAATCGGACTTATCCAGGAAGGCAAGGCTGAAAAAGCCGTTGAAGAGTTAAAAAAAATGCTTTCAAGCCAGTTTAAAGTTATACGAAACGGCAATATGGAGATAATAGCTTCCAAATATATTGTACCAGGCGATATAATAGTATTTGAAGCAGGAGATATTATTCCTGCCGATGCAAGAATAACGGAAGGTAAAGAAATTCTGATAGATGAATCTCATTTAACAGGAGAAAGCGAACCCATCATAAAAGACATTAAACCCATCAATAATGATAATTTAAAATTATACGAGATGAAAAATATAATATTTGCAGGAAGCAAGGTATTAAACGGTTTTGGCAGAGCTCTTGTAATTAATACAGGCAATAAAACTCAGATGGGATTGATAGCAAAAAGTATACAGGGCGCCAAAGAAGAAGCCACACCATTGCAGAAAAAAATTAATAAAGAAATTAAAATACTCGTCGGATTTGCTTTCCTTTCGGCTTTACTTATATTCATTTTGGGTTTTGTTAAAAATCTTGATTTAAATCAGTGTATACTCATTGCTATCAGTACTATGGTTGCTGTTTTCCCCGAAGGATTGCCTGCATCGATTACAATCTCTTTATCACTTGCAGTTGAAAGACTAGCGAGAAACTCAGTAATTGTAAAAAAACTCTCTAGTGTTGAAACATTGGGCAACGTTGATTATATCTGTACGGATAAAACAGGTACTATAACTCAGCATAATATGGTTGTTAAGGATTTTTATATAAATGGAGCTCTGCATCCGATGACTGATTTATTTAAAATGATTAATGAAGGAGAGAATGATATTATTCATGATATATTTCTTACTTCATATAAATGCTCCACTGCAAAAATCGTTGAAGAAGAAGGCAATATAATTAAAGAAATCGGAGATCCGACTGAAATAGCCCTGATAAAAGCAGGCATCTTAAGTGGCTATAAAGAAGAACAATTTGAAACATATAAAATCATTGACAGCATCCCATTTTCGTCTGATATAATGTATTCTGCAACATTAACAGTTGATCCACATGGAAATTATTCGATCTATATAAAAGGTGCTACTGATAAAATACTGTCTTTTTGCAGTAAACTTTATGAAAACAAAAAGATTAAAAAAATGGATGATCATCAAAAGCAGGTTATTTTAAAAAATATTGCAGGTCAGGCAGAAAAAGGCTACAGAGTTATTGGTTTTATAAAAAAAGATTTAGGCAGATTGGATAAAAAAACAAAAATCGATAAAAAAGAATTAAATGATTTTATCTTCCTTGGAGCAAGTTTTATATATGACCCTCCTAAAGATGAAGTCAAAGATATGATTAAGGAAACCAAAGATGCAAATATAAAAGTCGTTATGATAACAGGTGACAGTAAAGCAACGGGGTATTCCATTGCGGAGAGTGTTGGGATTGCTGACAACAAAGATCAGGCTATTGAAGGAAAGGATCTTGAGAAATTCACTGATGATGAATTTTCAATAAAAGTTGAAGACTTGAGGGTTTATTCAAGGGTTTCTCCTATAGATAAATTTAATATTGTTAAAAAACTTAGAGAAAAAAACCACATTGTAGCAATGACAGGAGACGGAGTAAATGATGCCCCTTCTCTAAAAAAAGCGGATATTGGTATAGCAATGGGTAAAGCTGGTACTCAAGTTTCTCAGGAAGCGGCAAAGATAATTCTTACAGATGATAATTTTGCGACAATTGTCAAGGCAATAAAAGAAGGCAGAACAATCTATCAAAATTTAAAAAAATTATTTAAATATCTTATAACAAATAATCTTGGCAAGGTTATCGGACTACTGCTTACGCCGATTTTTGGTTATCCTGTATCATTACTCCCAATACAATTGTTGTGGTCAAATGTTATAATGGAAGCCCTTCCCGGAGTAGGCATAAGTATAGATCCCTCAAGCAGTGATATTATGAAACATAAGCCTGCAAAATTAAATGAGCCTATCCTCAATTTAACAGAAAGGCTCATAATGATAATTGATGGCATCATTTTCGGACTATGCATAGCATTTGGATATATTTTTACATATAACTATGTAATTTCAAATAATCCTTTGCTGGCGCATGAAGAATTAATAAAGCTCGCTAAGATAACCGCTAATACTGTGAGTTTTTCAATTACGCTTCTTTCACCACAGATATATATATTCGTTTTGCGGGAGGGAAATATCATTGAAAAAATGATGCGCAAAAATATTTTATTAAAAATGATATTTTTTATAACCATTGCTATGATTTTATTAATCGTTTTTTTAAAGCCTTTAAACATAATATTTTTTACAATACCAATCCTTGACATAAAAATTTGGGGTATAATATTAAGTTTATCGATTATAACTTCGATTTTAAGGCTGATTTTCGGCAAGACTGTTTTTGGTTTTATGGGTAAAAAATATGATTGAAAAAATTCTTCTTGCATTTATACCTGTTTTTGTTGCAGTAGATGCAATTGGTGTAATGCCTATCTTTATATCATTGACTGAAGAATTAACTTTAAAAGAAAAATTATTCGTTGTAATTCAATCTATGATAACAGCCTTGACCGTTGCTATAGGGTTTATTTTCCTAGGTAAATTTATTTTTAAAGTACTAAGCATTTCTGTCGGCGACTTCATGATAGCAGGCGGAGTTATACTTTTTTTTATTGCAATAATTGATTTGATTTTCACAAACAAACAGAGAAAACTGCCTCCAAAAGAATCAGGTGCTGTACCCTTAGGCACTCCCTTGATAGCAGGACCTGCTGTTTTAACGACTTCCATGATTATAATTTCAGTTTACGGATTGGCGGCTACAATAATTTCGATAGTATTAAATATACTGGTAGCAGGCTTAATATTTATGTTTTCCGAAGTACTAATTAAACTTCTTGGTAAAGTGGGGACTAAAGTTTTTTCCAAAATAGTAAGCTTATTTCTTGCAGCAATTGCAATCATGATGATAAGAAGAGGGATTGTGATGCTTATAGATGAATTAAAATAAAAAAAAGGCATTTTAAAACAGATCTATTGATAAGAATTGTCGGAGCATTATTCATAGGGAGTAAGAGTAGTATCAATTATAACTGTACTTAAATATTATGCAACTTATTAGTTTTATATTTTAAATTTGATTTTTTTTAAAATTGCCTCAAAAGTCCGCAAAAAAGGTGCACCTCGATACAATCAGTACGAGTCAACCCCCTTGTTTTCATAAATAGTGTTATTTTTATATTAAATTAGCATAAAATGACACTATATTATCACAACTTTCTCCTTTTGAGACAGCACCTTGAAAAAAATATTAAACTATTTCCAAAATATATAAGATAATTATAATAAGATATTAATTATATTAAAAGTATTCTATTTATCTGCTCCTAAGTTTGACTAACTTATGGAAAATCTATAAATTAAAAACTCTTAAACGGTCAAACTTAGTAACGGATGGGGAGAAAATAAAATTTTGATAAAAGAACCTAAAAAATCGGATTAAAAATTTTATATTGTTATTATACTTAATAAGGTAAGGGAAAAAATTGAAAAAATATATAATTATTTTTATGCTTATGAATCTGTTTCAATTTGTATTTTCGGAAGAGGGTATAATATATTGGAATCCTTCGAATAAATTTGGAGGCAACATATATAAATCAAACAATATTGAAGTAGTTTATAAAGAAAAAATGCCGATTTATTACACTATAAGCCCCAATAAGATTAAAGTAGATACAATGACTGATCTTTATTTAAGTTTTGATAATCCTCTTTCAGATAGTATAAATAATTATAAAATTATTTATAAAAAATACCATGTGAGTGAAAACAAATCAATTTACAAAAAAAGCGCTTATTTTATCAGTATGGATGAAAAAATAGAGCTATCCGGCAATGAGTCATCATTTTTTCAATCAGGGATCAATCTTGGTTCATTCACGATAAGTTTCTGGGTTTATCCAACTAATTTTGCAAATAATGAAATAATCCTTAAAATCGGCTCCCAATATTATGAAAAGTCTTCGGATATGGTAGAGGATCAATCGATAAAAGCAAAAATACTTAATGGCAAGTTGGTATGGGAATTTGCAAATATTTTTATAAGTAATAATAAAAAACTTGATCTTATAAAACTGGAATCATTCTCACGATTGATACCCGAAAAATGGAGCAATATAGTATTAACTTATGATTCTTACAAAGGTATCATAACCAGTTATATTAATAATAATGAAGAGGGAGTTGCACTGGTATCAGATACAAATGATATAGATGGTAATATATATAATATGAGATTTAATTCACAAAACAGATGCATCATAAATATAGCACCAAATTTTTATGGAGCTATAGATGAATTTTGTATTAAGGTTGATTCTAGGCTAGAAAATGCAGATAAATATAATCCGCAGGGAGGAGAGATAACAAGCAAAGTTATAGATTTTGGTAAAAGTGGCATACATATAAATAAAATTTTATGTGAGGATTATAAAGAGAATCAATCAGATATAATATACTATTACAGATATTCAAACGCTCCGTTTGATAAAGACGATATTTTTAGCAGTAATATAAAATGGTATAAGCTTGTTAGTAATTCATCATTAAACAAAAGGATAAGGTTTTTCCAATGGAAGGCAATACTCCTTGCCGGCAGAGATAATAATTATAGTCCGAGGTTAAAAGGTATTAATATATATTATAATCATAATAATCCACCTTCTATACCTGCTGGAGTAAAGGCTATTGCTAATGATGGAACAATTGATATAAAATGGATTGCCAATACCGAAAAAGATATTAAAGGTTATAAAATTTATTATGGCCTAAAAAGCGGTAGCTATTTCGGTACTGATGCAAGTGAAGGATCAAGTCCTATAGATGTCGGTTTGGTAAACCGTTTCAGGATCACTGGCTTAAATAAAAAACAACTTTATTATATTTGCGTGACAGCTTATGATGATGATGAGCATACCCATGAAAGCGATTTTTCTGAAGAAATCATAGTCAGACCACTCGATCAATAATCTTTTGGAGAGTTTAATTGAATGCTGAAGAATTAATTAACAGAGCTAAACTTTCAATAAAAGTAAAAGATTTTGATCAAGCTATAAAATTTCTAAATAAAGTCACAAAACTCGAACCAGATATCTCCGGGATAAACATACTTCTGGGTATTATTCATCAAAGCCAAAAAAATTATAAAAAGGCTATCGAATATTACAATAATGCATTAAAACTCAACAAAGATGACATCGATGCTCTTAACAATCTCGGCATAATTTACAAGGAAATGCGGGAGTATGAAAAATCTCTTAACTATCTTGAAAGAGCGTTGAGTCTTGCTCCAAAAAGAGCAGATGTTTTATACAATATTGGCAATGTGTATAAGTCAATAGGCAAAAATGAAGATGCCATAAAATATTTCCAAAAAGCTCTGCAGTTAAATCCAAATTTCCGGTTTGCATACAATAACCTTGGTACAGTCTTTGAAGAGTTAGGTGAAATTGACAAAGCGATTAATGTTTTCCAGAAGGGACTTAAAATCGATCCGAACAATCCAAGACTTCATTATAACTTGGGCATTGCCTATGAATATAAAAATAATC
Source organism: uncultured Spirochaetales bacterium (assembly GCA_964531405.1). Classification (GTDB taxonomy): domain Bacteria; phylum Spirochaetota; class GWE2-31-10; order GWE2-31-10; family JAFGQB01; genus CAZHHK01. The sequence continues at coordinate 6,125 of CAZHHK010000068.1, forward strand.
TCGATGTTTCGCTGGAAGAGTTTAAAAAAGCTTTAAAAATAAATCCAAATCTTATCGAAGCACATAATAATCTTGGCGTGATTTATGAAAAAATAAACAGACTAGAAGATGCTACAAAGTCATATAATAATGCGCTAAAGATCAATCCCAATTATACCAAAGCATTGAATAATTTAGCTTTAGTTTATGAGAAGCTCGGTGAAATTGAGAATGCAATATCAAATTACAAAAAAGCCATTAAAATAGATCCGAATTACAATATAGCAAGGATAAATCTCGGCAGGACTTATTTTAACAGCGGTGATTATAAGAATGCAAAAAAAATTTTTGAAGATATTATAAGAAATAGCCCGGACAATCTTGACGCCTATCATAATCTTGCAAAAACAGAAGATAAGCTAGGCAATCCCAAAAAAGCTATAGAAATATATAAGTTCATTCTGGAGTCCAAAAACGACATTAATATAAGGAATGAACTAAAAGACCTGTACATTACTTTAAATATGCATAATGAAGCAAAGCAGGAATTGCTTAAGATTAAACAAATGTCTGGCGGAGATATAGACAGACTGCTAAACGTAGCAAGATCTTATTATAATATAAAAGATTATAAAGAAGCTTTTAAGATAATAGATGAAATATTGAAGAAATCTCCAGATAATATCAGAGCTTTATTATTATCGAGCGATATTTTTATTAGTGCCAAAGAATATGATAAAGCATTAAAAATTTTAAATAAACTCGAAAAAATGGGTGTAAAAGACAATATTTTAAATCATAACTATGCGTTATGTTATCAAGGTACAGGCAAGGTATCCAAGGCTGTTATATTGATGGAGCGAATCATTGAAAAAGCGAATATCCAGAAACCCGAAAACAGCAGTGATAATGATTTTGAACTGTTGAATAATCTGATAAATGGTTATGAAACCGAAATGCAAAAGATAGAAAAACAAGATGAAGAAGAAAAAAAACGGATAAGAGAAATTCTTCATGACATAGATTTTAAATCAATACTTGAAGGGACTAAAGCTTCGATTGATTCTATTAAAAAAAATGAAAGAATAGGAAAATTTGAACTGGATGAAGAATTAAAACAACTCAAGGATGATGACCTTCCGATACTTAATATTGGGGATACCGAGCCAGACTATCTTATCGAAGAAGAGGAAGAAGATATAAATCTTAAAGAACTTGAAGAAGAAAAGGATAAAGTCATAAGCGAAAAAACCAATTCTTTGATTAATTTACTGGAAGGCGAGGACACCTACTCTGATAATTTATATGATGGTTTAACAAAGAATATTGATTTAAGTAAAAGAGTTTATCAAAACCTTTCTAATTATCCTATTGCGCCTTTATTAAATCAAAATACTCAGCAAATTAATCCACCTTTGCAAAATCAGTATAATCAGACTATGCCTGTTATACCTCAAACAAGTCAGATGATGCCAGTTAGTATACCTAATATTGATTCTCAAAGCATGATAAATCAATTATCAGAAAAATTTAATGAAATAGATGAAAAATTAAATAATTTTAAACAAGATGTTGTCGAAAAAAAATTAGAAGAAAAATTGCAAGAACTTGATGATAAATTATCAAATTTTAAGGAAAATCTTAAAAAAGAATTTGAAGAAAATAAAAAATATACTAATATAGATGCAAACAATGAAAATCCATTAAAATCATCTGAAGAATTTGAATATGATATCGAAATTGATGAAGCTAACAACGATACAGATACTCTGGATAGCGCTGCTGCCGATGATACGGTAATAGTTAATGAAGAAGATGAAGATATTTATGATTATAAAACAGAAAAATCAGATGATAATATAAAATTATATGAAGAAGATGAAGATTTTATGACAGAAGATAACAATCTACAGGAAGAAAATAAAAATATAGAGCCTTCAAATCATTTGCCTGAAACAGGACCTTTTGAAAAATTAAGGACTCTGGATCACAATGTGCTTGATAAAGAAATATCGGATACCGACACATTGTATAAAGAAGATATAGAAACAGAAACAACCGATAAAACTATATCAGACGATCTGGATTTAATACCCCTCGATGAATCCTTTAGTGATGAAGTAGAATTAAAAGAAGAAGTTGAAAACTCTGATGAACAGAATAAAGATACTGCTAGTTGTAATGAACCAGAACTATTCAATGATGTTGATTCATCTGATTACTCTCAGATACTTGATTACTTCCCTCCAATTAATCTTGCCGAACTTGACGATTTTGAAGCAAAATCATCAACTTTTGAACAACGGGTAAAAGAAAAAATTTTAGATTATTCTACAAATCAAAATATCACAGAAGACCAATCATCTAAACCTGCCGGACAAGACATCAATTTAACTTTTAAGATTCAAACTAAGAAAATCAAAGGCAGAGAAATAGATATTTTTTATTAAAACTAACTGCTTATAATTTTTGAAGCATTTATATAAACTAAACAATAAAGTTATAAAAAAATATTTCAAAATACTAAAAAAGTATTATAATTAAAAATAAAAATGATAAATATCATCTAAGTTATTTTTAAAATAAGGATTAAAGTTATGAGCAAAGAAAAAAATTATAATCCCGAACAATTTTTTAATTATATTGAATCATATTTATATGAGACTAAAAATTCGGATTCGGATAAATTAAAAAATGACGCTATTATATTTAACTTTTTTGAACATTTTAGTGGTTTACCTATAAATTTAAATGATTCATTAAAATATATACAGAATATACGAAATCATTGTGACAATTTAAATGAAAAACTCGGAAGAGATGTTGGATATGGCGTTGCAATATTAGATTATTTTTTTAATATCGATAAAAGAATTAAAAATCCTAAAATTATTGAAATGGAATTCTTTAAAGAATTATTAAGATCATCAAAAGAAGATCAAAAAACAGGTTTATTAAACAGTCAATATTTTAATGAATTGCTTGTTAATGAAATAAATAGGGCAAAAAGAAATGTTTACCCTGTTTCTGTTTTATTCATTGATCTTGATGATTTTAAAAAATTTAATGATGTATATGGTCATATCTTAGGTGATAAATATCTTGTATATATTGCAAGAAGTATAAAACAAATAATCAGAAGAGAAGATTTTGCTGCAAGATTCGGAGGAGATGAATTTATAATTATGCTTCCTCATACTGATAAAATTGGTACCGAGATTGTTGCAAAAAGATTATTATTTGAAATCAATAATTATCCTTTTTTTATAGATGAAGAAAAAAAAGAAAAATATAATTCAAGCTTAAGCCTTGGTTATTCTACATTTCCGTTTGATTCTGAAGAAGCCAATGATCTTGTCCAAAAAGCAGATTTAGCTTTATATGAAGCCAAAAAAAACGGTAAAAATCAAATATTCGGTTATGGTTATTCATATATCAATAATAAAAGGGAAAATTTTAGATACAATTGCAATGAGAAAAAAATACAAATAAATTTATCGGATTTAAATAATAATTATACTGCATTCATAAAAAATATAAGTGAAAGTGGGATGTTAGTAAATATCCCGGATGTTGCTAAATTGTTAATAGGAATAAACCTCAGAGGTGAAATTGATCTAGGATGCAAAAATAGCAATGAAAAAATCGAATTTAAAGGTAAAATAATCTATACTAAAAAAAATGATAACGGTATCCTCGCTGCTATAAAATTTGAAAATAAAATTAATAATGTGGATATAATTATTAATAACATATAAATTAATCAACTTTTTGTTATTCAAATTATTGTTTTTTTTCGATAAGTGGTATAATTTAATATATGATTAAAAAAATATTCTACTTATCTTTAACTGTTTTATTTTTTGCATCCTGTGGCATAAATAATGACTCATATTCCGGCGAATCAGATGATGATGGTAAAATAAATCCTGTTTTCAGAGAATATATGAGGGATTTTGTTGAGAAAATAAGCATATACAGCAAAAATAAAAAAAGCAATTTTATTATTATTCCACAAAATGGTAATGAACTTGTTATACAAAACGGAGAAGAAAACGGTCCAATAGATACCGATTATGTAAATGCGATAGATGGCGTTTCAAGAGAAGATTTATTTTATGGATATTATTACGACAACACACCAACCCCGGCTGTAGATGTAAATTATATGCTGTCATTTTTAGATGCCTCAAAAAACAATGGACTTGAAGTCCTTGTGATTGATTACTGCTGGTATAACAGTTATGTAATTGATTCATATACCAGATCGAATAACAAAAATTATATCTCTTTTGCTGCAACACATAGAGAACTTGATAATATACCTAATCCCGCTGGTCTTGAAGCTTATTATCCTTATAACGTTAATACAAATGATATAACAAATCTAAGTCAGGCAAAAAATTTTTTGTACCTTATAAATCCATCTGCTTATGCTACCAAGGATGATTTTATAAATGCATTAAAAAACACCAATTATGACCTATTAATAATCGATCTCTTTTTTAATGAAACTATCCAATTAAGCCAATCGGATATTACTGCACTTAAAACTAAACAAAACGGCGGACAACGGCTTGTTATTGCATACATGAGCATTGGCGAGGCTGAGGATTACAGATACTACTGGAAGGCTTTTTGGTCACCGGGTAATCCACCTTGGCTGGGGCATGAAAATCCTGATTGGCCCGGCAACTATAAAGTGCATTACTGGGATCCAGATTGGCAAAAAATCATTTTAGACGGCGATAATGATTCGTATTTAAAAAGAATTATAGATGCCGGCTTCGACGGTGTATACCTTGATTTAATTGATGCTTTTGAATATTATGAATAAAAAATTACGGTTTAATAATATAGAGCTTTCCTTCAGACCTCCCGAAAACTTCTTCTTCATACATGCATTCTACAATAGCCGGTGGAGTCGGATAAATACCGGGCGTTGTTACTCTAAATAAGAATTCAACATCCTCTCGGCCTTCCTTAAAATTATCAAAGATGTACTGCACTTCATTGTCCAATATATTTTGTATCCTATTTGAATAATACCAGTAATAATTGTAATAATCATTATTATCCTTTGAATTATCTTTTTTATTTTTGTCATCATAAGTAGCAGTGGTAACAAATGATGAATCCAGTATTTCTGCGCCTGATGGAATAGGAATTCTTGCTACAACAAAATTTCTTCTTTTTGAAGTTGAAACAACAGCTTTCATCTTATATGTTTTGCCAAGCATTAATTGTTTTTCCGGATCATCAATTTTATTTCCTTCAAGATCATAAATCTCGGTGAATATACTAAAACCCTCATCACGCGGCATTATAACCTCACTAGGTAATGAATAACGCATTGTTAAAGTGTAATACATATCGCCAATTCCGTCAGTCGTAAAATCAATCGGAAAAAGTTTGTCTCTCTGAAGATTTTTTAACATACCGCTATCAAAGTATAGATCTTTAACATAAGGTCCATATGATAAACCTTTAAAAGTATTTGTTACCGCATTAATTCCATTTATTTTGACAGCACCGATAAAATTTGTCTTATCTCCGGTTTCTTTTTTATAAATTTGAGCATAAGATTGAACAACCCATTCTGTTGATACAGTATTCCCCCAGTAGCCGGCTTTCTGCCTGTTTGATAATGTATTGATTATTTTTTCAATAAAATGTGAATCAGGCTCTATAGTATCAAAGAGCATCAATAATAATGATAAATCATTTATCTGTGAGCTAAAATAATATCTTTCATAGGTATCCTGAATATCTATGGTTTGGGTACCGACTTTTATGGAATTTTTCAGGCGCTTCAAGCACTCATTGGCAAGGTCTTTTTTACCGTTATTATTGAAGATAAGACCCAGGAAAGCATAACCGGTAATCCCCAGTGTGTCTCCTTTTTTATACATATCATTAGCGTATAACAATACGTTTCTTCCATATAATGATTGTACATAAAGCGAATAGAGCTTTAAATAATCTCCCATATAATTTTCAAATTTAGATATATAGTTTAACAAGTTGTCAATATTTAATTCTGACGGTATCCTGTAGCCATTTTGCTTAGCAAAGTAAAGAAGTTTTGCTATTTTTATTGAAATAAATTTATCAGACTTAGGGTTATAATCTTCAAGCCAGAATGGAAAGCCTCCATCCGAATTCTGGAATTTAGCCCATGTTGCAATCTCTTTTTCAACGATATTTTTTGGATTTATATTCAATATCGGTTTTACCCTGTCACCAAACACAACCAGCGGAAAGATTTTGCTTGACCTTTGCTCCATACACAAATATGGATAGTTGTATAAATAATTAATCGATCCATAAAGAGTCGTCATCTTTGTCGAATCAAGCGACAATGTGAGCCCACCGTAACCCTGAGCAATATTTGAAGGAATAATTAACCCTTCTTCTGCAAATCCTTTAGTCAAGCTGTTTGTCTGCACTTTAGTCTTACCTGTTGTTGTGAATACTTCTTTTATTACTGGTTTATCAACGGTTATTTTAGTCACAAGATCTTCTTTTAAAATGTCGGACATTGTCCTGAATGTTAATGTTGCAACCCCCTCTTTAACGGCAGCAATCCTGAACGGCACTTCCAGAGATGATTTTGCAGGGATTTTAACCTTCTTGGATTTTTCATTTTCAATAACGAGAATATCAGAATCGCATGAAACTGTAAGTTCATGATCTTTACCATCAAGATTTGTTATGACGACACCCGCAAACGAAGTATCCCTGACCCTCAGCTTTCTAGTAAGAGCTGTCCTGACATTTAAAATATTCTGTGCAATTATTTCTCCTTCTTTGATGCCAAACAGATCATCCTTTACAGCAATGGCTGTGCATCTGTAAGTAGTCAATGTATCAGGAAGTTTAAATTTTAATTTAACTATTCCTTTTTCATCGGTTTTTAAAAATGCTCTAAAAACAGCAGTCGGGTTAAAATCTTCCCTTCTTTTAACTTTCTCATCACCATCGCCCCCCTGCAGATCTTTGACCTCATAGGTTACAGGGTCGATCAACAATGATCTTGAATCACCCCCTGTTACTGCAAGAGGAAACTTATTAGGATCATAAAAGTATGGTATTGGATTGGGTACATGATAATTTATCAAATCAAGCACCCCCCTATCAACAGCCATGAAAGTAATTTCCGTATCTTTAAGAGGTTTGCCGTTATAAATGGCTTTAATTGTAATCTCAGACTCAGCGCCCGGCTCATAACTTGACTTATCAGGAATTATTTCCAGACCGATTTCCTTGTTTGAGGTTGATACTCTAACGGTTGTTACTCCGAAATATCCTTTCGGTTTGCCTAGATCAGGCTCATAATAACTTGCCGGTCCCTTGCTGTTTCTCAATGAATAAGAGCTTACTGCTATATAGAAAACCGGTGTATACTTGTCCTTTACCGGAATATCTATAACGTTAGCCGAGCCTTCAAGATTAATTATTTTTTCATCAAATATTCCTTCTCTCTCTATTGTGACAAGATATTTTCCTTTAGGAAGGGATGATTGAACAAGCAATTTAACTGTATCTCCGGTTTTATATATATTTCTATCTGTTACAAGATTAATATCCGTTGCATTTTCAGTACTCCAGTTAAACCAGCTCGAACCTGTGGAATAAAACCTCAATCGTGTCAGGGCATCCCTGTTAAAATTGTCATTAGCCGATACTTCAAGTATATATTGACCGCATTCTTTTGGAGAAATATTGAAAGTACCGTTTGGATTTTTAAGATCAATTTTTATTTCATTTTCCAGAGTTTCAACCAATTCATATCTTGAATTTATCCTGTCGTTAACTCCCTGCTGCTGGGCTATTTTCCATTCCATCCTGTAAAGTCTGGCTTTTAAAGTGTTTTTACCTGAGGTTTTAAACAGATTGCCGTCAGGATCAACTAACGCATAGTCTACTTTTGCTGTTTCACCTTTTTTAACAAAAGGCGACCACCACTCTCCTGATGAAGCGAATTTAAGACCTACGTAAAAGCTTGCCGGATGAACTATTATTGATTTTGATGTCTGGACTACCTGTCTGTCTATATCTTCAACTCTTGCAATAAAATTATAAGAATAAGGAAGCCCTTTTTTAACATCGCCAAGTGTTTTTTGCTTTACTGTAAGCTTTCCTGAAGAATCAAGCTTGCCGTTACCCGAACTTATAGTTTCGGAATTATCGTAATCCGATGGTCCATACTCATAATAGTCATAGTAGTCATAATAGCTATTGTCATTGCCGAAGCTGAAGCTCTTATAATTATTGCTGACCGGAGAGAAGTAGTAAGGTGTTTTAGTCCAGTAATACTCGCAGTTAGCACCGCTTAATGCACCGCCTGACAGATAGCTTGCCTCAACGGTAACGGATAATTCATCACCGTTATAATATGTAACATCAGGAGATGATGAATTAACCTGAAAATTTAACCTTCTGAAATTTGCTATTTGGAATGAACAATAGGCATCATATCCTTCTCTTGAATATTTTATCGTATAATAGCCGGGGTCTTTGTCTTCTGGTATTTTAAAAGATCCATAGAAACCGCCTGATTCTGTTGTTTCACCTGACACTTCATAAAATGATTTATTATCATCATAACTGCCGTAAACTTTAAGATAGTACTTTCCCTTGTAGCTTGAATAATTTCCAAGATAAAGATCTCTGTCAATGCCGCGGAAGCTTACAGTCTCTCCGGGTTTATATAATCCTCTGTCAGTAAATATCAGAGTATAGTGGTATTTTTTATCGGCATATTTAGGCTGCCTCGTATTATAGACACCAAAATGATAAACGTTATGAGATTCATTAGGCACAAACTCCAACTTGTCATCATCCTTACTGACCCTGATTTTTGGCATGCAGCTGTAGTCCCTGTTAAAACTAAACATTCCGTCAAAATCACTAATATTCAATACGCATAACCCATTTGAATCCGATTTACCTTCTATCTTTGTCCTGTTGCTGTCTATATTAACCAGCTCTACCTTTGCATCTTTAACAGGCTCGCCTGTAGAAATATAACTTGTATAAATAACTGCTTTGTTATATGAAACTCTTGCAGTCACTGCAAGATCCGTTACCTGAAGCATAAGGCTTTCTTTTGCCCATTTATTCCTCTCAAGTTTATAACCGCTGGCAATTAATTGAGCCCTGATTTTCTTTGCAACAGCCGGATTATATCTAAAATTATCTTTTAGATAATAATATTCTTTTTTATTGTTTGTATAAAACCATTCTATAAATCCCTGGTAAAGTCTTGAGTCCCTAATATTCTTTAATATTCTATTTTGAAAATCATTATAAGGTATCCGATCAGGAATCTCTTCAGGAGCAAAATTCCATGACATACCGACAAAGCCTTTGCCATTTTTATTTAAATATCCCGACAGGTCAAGTACCTCAAAATGCTTGACATTTTTTTTAACATTTCCGAAATTATACGGAGTAAGTTCATTCATCGGAAATCCGAAATTTTCTCTGTTAGAAAAATAATTATCATAAGGATTTTCAACTCGGGATATCTTCCATACTCCATCAAAAATATTCTGATATTCATAAACTATTTTTGGTTGAAAACTTGCTTCAAGGCATCTTACTCCTACATTGGGAAAATAATAATAACTTGCCGCATCTGGTATTGTGACATCAATTTTAACATCATTATTCAAAGATCTTCCATAAATATCTTTAATATTTTTGCCAATATTTATCTGATAGGTAGAATTATATTGTACTGGTAGATTATTTAATTTAATATAGTTTCCCCAAACTTCTATATAATCATCTATATTATTAACCTGAAGTGATACGGTGATATTATTTTTTAAAGATTTTTTATCAACCGGATGGCTGAATTCCAGATAAATCGGATTTGACTCCCCATTTTCATCCTTGGGGAATGAATAAGTATATGCAGAATAATCTACATATCTAAATGGCTTTATAGTCCAAAAATATTTTTCTCTTTTTTCCGGTGCTCCGAGATAGTCTTTTTCCGACTTTGCTCCTTTTAAAACAACTATATTAACCTTTGAATTTTCCTTAAACTTATCGTTTACCTCAAGTAAAACCGTTTTAGATAAATAATCATCGCTCATCCAGTTTTCTTTTTTTGGTCTCGATATTTTAAAACTAAAACTTTTATTATCATTCAATATATTTATATAATCTTTAATTGCATCTGTATTTACGGGAAAATTAAAAGTTATTTGAATTTTATTTGCTTTATCAAGCGGAATATCTTCTCCCTGTGGACTAACACTTATCACATCCAGATAATCAGTATGAAACATGAATTCATTATTACCTGTAAGAGACTTGCCTCCTAAAGATTTTAAACTATTATTTATCGTTACTTTGTATAATTTTTGCGGCATAAATCTGGCTTTAGGTTCAAAGCTTAGAAGTTTTGTGCCATACCATCTATAGACTCCTTCCACAGGAGGATCTATTTTCATAATATCAGATTTTATAATCGGCTCACCTAATTTTGTCAAAGGGACAACTGGTTGTGAAAATACAACATAAATTGTTGGATTGGTGACATTTGACGGTAAAACATCAACAGGACCATGATCCACAATCATAAAAGGAGTATTATCTTCCTTAATTTTAAAACCCGAATTATCAAAGGATTTTATATTAAAATAATTAATTGTTGTATTTGAAAAATCTTTTATATCTTTTAATTCAACATTATTTGAATCATTCTTATCGGATTTATTATCACCTGGTGCAGGGGTAGGTCTAAAATATTTACATGTATTCAAACACAATAAAATAATTGTAATTATAAATATGGTACTATATATTTTTTTCATCGTTTTTTCTCCTCGTATAATAAGATAAATAAATCACTTTAAAAGTGACTAATTTAAATTAAAATTTAGATAACTCTGTTTGAGTTAAGGATCGGCTTTATCTAATTTTTTATAAATTATACAACTATTTTAAGTATTTTCCTAACTTTAATTAAATAATAAGAAAATTTTAATAAAAATTTATTTATATTGACTTTAAAAGCATAATTATATAATTTTAATTTTGATTGAATCATAAAAAATTCAATTAAAATTAAAAAAGAGGAAGGCTTAATATGAGTGAATTAATGGACAAAGCAAAACAAATGATTGACGATTTTTGCAAATCAAAAGGAATAGATCCCGCTACGATTTATAATCCTGATAAAAAGCTCTGGTCATTACAGAGAGGCTCTGCTCCGGTACAGGTTATGCTTTTATCGGTGCCAGTTGGGGATAATACTATAAGAGAATTTCTTCAAGCAGCTGCGCCTATTATTAAAGTCCCTAAAGGCAAAGAGCTTGATTTTTACAGAAGATTATTGGAATTAAATGATGTTAAGCTTGGCGTAAAATTATCCATTCAATCCGGTACAGATCAAGTATGGGCGTTATATGAAAGAGATTTAATTGGAATGGACTATACAGAATTGGAAACCTGCCTTGAAGATTTAGGATACTGGGCTGATGAATTTGACGATTTATTAAGGAATGAATTTGCCGGTTAAATATTACTACTTTATTAACCATAATATTCAATTTGAATATTATGGTTAATTGATAAATTATTCAAAAAATCGGACTGCATTTATTATTTTATAGCAAATATTTAAAACCGATAAGCATAAAATTCTCATTAAAAGTAAGCTGATATAGTTTTTTACCAAACAATTGTTTTGATATTCTGCTTTTTTCCCAATATTTCTTATCTTCATATTTCTTTAACTTCTTATTTTTATATAAGTCCATAAATAACCGGAATTCTTCGTCATCCATTTCAAATCTTTCTCTCATCTCGAAATATATATTTATCAATTTCCTAACAACAATTGCTGTACTAAAGGCATACATAATTTCACAAAGATGCCTGATTTTCCTGTAAAGATTCTTATCAAAATAGATATGAATATCCGTATCCCATCCAACTTTTTGATAGCTACTAACTTTATCTTGCTCTTCACATTCATGATGATATTTTTCCATAATAATTAAAGCTTTTTCTAAAATATGGATTACTGTCTGTGAAAGACTCAATTTTAGCTTTTTAGAAAGAAAGCTAATCTGTTTCTTTAATTTTTTTGTTATGACCATATGATAATTATGCCGATTCATAGACTTATCTCCTGTATATAAATAGACGCATAAATCTATAAAATCGTTTACAAAAATTTTTGATAGCGTAACAAATACGTGACCTAAGGTCTAAAATTTAAAAAGCTT
>CAZHHK010000069.1:0-18072 GCA_964531405.1 uncultured Spirochaetales bacterium
ATAATGGCTTTGATGTATGAGAGGTCACGAGTTTGTTACGCCATCAAGAATTTAGAACAGATTGCAAAGAAACATTTAATGCATGGAGTAAAAATGTTACTGTTTTTGTTATGGTTCAATCACAGATTAGATTTTCTTTACATTTTAAAATAATTATGATAAAGATTATCGTCATTTTTGCTAAAAGGGATTCTCTTTGAAAGTCAAAACTAAACTGGTTTTAAGATATACAATATTGCAGATTATTTTTGTTTTTATTACCCTGCCATTCATGATACTTCCAACAAAGTATCTGATAAAATTGCTTTATCCTATTTTTGCATGGTTTTTTAAACTTGCACCAAAAATCAAAGTTTACAATCTATCAACCAATCCTATAGAAATCGATGAGCCGGTTATCTATGCAAGCAATCATAAATGTTTTGTAGACTTTGCTCTTATTGCTACTTTTTTAAAAAGACCTTTTACAATAATGGTAAAAGAGGAGATGACTAAAATCCCTGTATTCAATTTAATTGCAAAAAAAATGAAATTAATCCCTGTCTTAAGAGGGAATCAAATATCACATTTAAAGGCTATTGAAATAACAAAAAAAGTGATTCAAAAAGATAAATTTTCAGTAATAATGTTTCCCGAAGGCATATATGTTTTTGATAAGCCGGTAGGTCCGATCAAGCAGGGGATTGCAAAAATCGCAAAAGATACAGAAGCAAAGATTATACCTGTTGCCATATACGGAGTTACAAACTCATTTGTAAATGAAAAAAAACTTGTCTGGAAAAATGCTTATATTAAAGCAGGCAAACCTTTAAATTTCTTTGATTATAATGATTTCGATCTTTTTGCAAAAAAAATTGAAGAATCAATTACCAAGCTTTATCTTGAAATAGAAAATGAAGTTAAAAAGTAATTAAAAATTACCAGTAAATCCTGTCAGCACCTTTTTTTCTTAAAATGGAAATCGCTTCCTGCATCATGTGAGGATGTCCGCATATATAAAAATCAAACTTTTTGTAATTTATTCTTGCTTTTTGTAAATAATCGGTAACACGGCCCCTGATATTTTTAGATTTTGCCCCTGCCTTCTCAACATAGATAATTTTTTCAATTAAAAAATATTTTTCATATTGCTGAAGATATGAATCTATGAAATTATCCTTATCAGTCATACAGCCAAATAAAACGGTTATCTTCTTTTTAATCTTTTTTGATTTAAGCTCATCGAGTATATGTAAAAAGGGAACGAGTCCTGTGCCTGTCGCAATAAACATAATATTACGGTTTGTACTGTGATATATTAGATCAGTTAAAGGCATCCTAAAAAGCGTTTCCTGATGAAGCTTGATATTTTTTATATAATTTGCCCCCTGCCCGTTCGGTCTGGTATCAACTATAATTGTTAAATTATGATGATCACTTTTTGCAATAGAGTATGCTCTCCAATCGGATTCTCCAACCTGAATTTTAACATGCTGACCGGGAATAAAATTAAGCGTTTGATCAAATTTATAAGTCAGTTCTATCAAATAGCTGGATTTATTACTTTTTTTAACAAGCACACCGACCATTTTATCTTCACTTGTTTTAAATATTTTCTTTTGTATTTTCTTATTTTCGCTAATATTTTTAGGCTTATAGAATAAAGCACTTAAAATAACTTTCAGTATTCCAGTAGAACCATTTATATAGCTTGCTGTAGCCATACCTGTAATCAATGCAGGTAAAATACCATTTGACAAAATATCGGTACCGGTTAAAAATAATCCTTTAATTGGAGTCTTGACTTTTATATCTTTAATTTTATATCTATCAGGAATTCCCGGTAACCCGTAAAATGCTCCCCCCATTCTGTTGGTAAAATGTTTAAATGTTAAAGGAGATGCCATCTCTTTATATACGACAAGCTTGCTAAATCCTGGTATATATTTATCAATCAGTTTCAAATGACTTTCAATAATTTTATCTTTCAGTTGATAATATTCATTGGGTCTTTCCTTCCAAAAAGAATTTTCCCATTTTTTAAAAATATTGTAAGGCATAATGGAAACTATATCAGCCACATGATCTCCAGTTTTATTACTTTTTTGTGAGGGAAATGATAAAAAACAATAATCAGCTGATTCTGAAAATTTATCATTTTTTAATTTTTTATTACTGTTTATATTATAGTTATCATTAATCCAGTAATTTTCTCCTTTAATTCCCAATGTTACCGGTGAAGCATTTAACCCAAGATAAATATTTATCCCACTGTAACCTTGATGAAAATTCGCTAATTCCTTTTGGACAGATAAATTTAAATCTGCCGGAAGCAATCTACAATATGTATTTAATACCCCAGCATTCGAAATAATAATTGGCGCATAATAGTCTGTTATTTTATTTTCTGGATTAGAAATATTTTTAGCTCTTACTCCAATCGCCCTTGTTTTGTCTTCATTTAAAATTATCTCGGTTACTTCCCTATTGATTAAAATCTTTCCGCCATTTTCTTCAATAGTTTCTTCTACAACGCTAAAAATTTTTTCAGCACCGCCATCAGGGAATAAACCACCTGAATAATAATGATGCTCAATAACAGCATGTATGGCAAATGCACTTTCTAACGGCGGTATCCCATAATTACCCCATCTGGAAATCAATACAGATTGAAGCTTTTTATCAGGGACATATTTATTTAAATAATCGATGGTTTTCATTAAAGCCATTTTTTTATTTATCTGGCTCAACAATTTAAAAATCCATGACATAGGTGGATAAAACATCTTTGAAAAGAAATCAAAGATGCACCATAATCTTATTTTATGAATATCAGAAATGTACTTATTTATTACCCGTTTTTGATCAGGGAAATGCCTGATTAATTCCTTTTTATATGCTTTTGCAGAGCTATTGATGTCTAAGGTCATGCCAGGAATACATATTTTATCAAAAGGGTCTGGTATTTTATTCCATTTTAATTTGCCGTTTGATATATACTTAAAAATATTCCAGCCAATAAAATCAAACAATCTTTTTTTTATATCACCCATATAATGTAGCCCTACATCCCAACTGTAAGAGCCTCTTTTAAATTCATGGGTTAATCCGCCGGGTTCATAATGTCGTTCAAGCACTAATACCCTTTTTTTATTGAGCTTTGTCAATATTGCTGCCGTTGTTAAACCGCCCAGCCCTGAGCCTATTACAATCGCATCATATTGTGAGTCTGAATCATTATTAAATTTATTCTTCATTTTATTAATATCCCTAATAAATATTTATTCTTTTAATGACAATAATTAATTCCTTTTGTCAATCAGTTATGCAAAATCATTACGATATTTCTAGAATAATTTAACACATATTTGCAGGCTGCCCTGTAGTTTCCAATACAGAAAGCCAAAGTTCGCTTTCAGGATCTATTGTTTTTCTCTTTGATACAGCAGTCTCAATAGGTAAATGAATGAATTCTCCGTTTAAATAACCTATTACTATATCTGTCTTGCCGCTCATCCCAGCATGTACTGCCCTTTGTGCAAGATGTAAACAAAAAACAGCATCGTTTGGAGTTGGAGGAGTAGATCTTATTATATAGCTGGGATCAATATATTTTACTTCAGCCGGTATATTATTTTTCCCAAAATACTCCTTAATCTTATCTTTTAAAAAAATGCCAATATCAAACAATTTTTTATTCCCTGATGCATCAACACCAATATCCTGATCCATAAATAAATCCTGACCTGCACCCTCGGCTACAAGAATTACCGCATGATTTTTTTTAATCAGACGTTTTTTCAAATGCTCAAAGAAACCATTTTCACCGTCAAGTTTAAATTTTACTTCGGGTATAAGCGTAAAATTAACATCATTAGTTGCCAAAGTTGTATAAGCGGCTATAAATCCGGAGTATCTTCCCATAACTTTTACAAGACCAATGCCATTATATACACCTTTTGCCTCAACATGAGCAGCCTCTATAGACTCGCATGCCTTGCTGAAAGCTGTTTCGGTACCGAAAGTTTTATCTATATAAGAAATGTCATTATCAATAGTCTTGGGAACTCCTATAACTGATATTTTTAAATTTCTTCTTGTTATTTCCTTATATATTTCATGTGCGCCTTTTAATGTCCCATCTCCGCCGACTGTATATAAAACATTGATCTTCAGTTCATCAAGTTTATCTACAATTTTCCCGATATCCTGAGGACCTCTGGAGCTTCCTAAAAAAGTACCGCCTGTTTTGTGAATGTCTTCAACCATTTTAGGAGTTAATTCAATTATATCATCGCCCTCATTATTGACAAATCCTTTATACCCGTGCTTGATCCCGTATATTTTTTTATTACCGTACCTGTAATAATTCATAAGCACCAGGGCTCTGATTACAGCATTCAATCCGGGACATAAACCGCCACATGTAACGATTGCAGAAATGGTTTCACCAGCTTTAAAATAAATTTTTTCCCTTGGACCTGCTTTCTCAAATGAAGCTTTTTTAAAATCTTCGGATTTTAATATTTCATACTCGAAGGTTTCGGTAGCGGCAAATATCCTGTCTCTGTCTGATACATAATTGGCTATATTATCTCCGAATTTATCAGACAAATTCAAAGGTGAATCATATATTGATTCTCCTAATGTCTTTACATTAAGATCATAATTTAACAGTTCATTGATTTTCGGATTCATAGAATAACTCCATTAATTAGATTGTAAACTGCACTTTTTTATTTCTATCAAACTTGCTTCAAGATAGTCCATTCCCGGATTATCAAGATATGCATAATTTATTTTTGATGAAGAATTAATAAAAACCTTATACATATCATAATTTAAACTTTTCAATAAATTGACAATTGTACTAAAATCCCCACCCTGTTTACCGACACCTGGAATTAATAAAGGGACAGAGCCTGATTTGAGAAACTCAAGCGCTATTTCCCTTAATTCATCGGGATGAGTAGCGCCTGCAACAGCTCCTATACAGGATGAATACTTTTTATTCCAATCCGATATTTTTTTAGTCACTTCCATAAATAACCTGCTGCCGTTTTTTAACTCAAGCAACTGAAAATCTCCGCTTCCCCTGTTTGATGTCCTGTTTAAAATAAAAAATCCTTTTTTCCTGAATTCAAAAAACGGTGACAAGGAATCCTCTCCAAGGTAAGGGGATAAAGTAACTGCATCGGCTTTTAAATCATTAAAAACCGCATTCGCATAAGCTTTTGAAGTATCGCCGATGTCACCTCTTTTGCAATCAAGGATTACCGGCAGATCGTACTTCCTGCATCTGCCGATTATTCTTTTTAATGCCTTATAGCCATCAATACCATACTGCTCATAAAATGCTATGTTTGGTTTTACAGCCAATGCATATTCATTGAAACTGTCTATTATTGAAAAATAAAATTTAGTTAATGTTTTTTCTATGTTTGATTTATTTTTCAAAGGTATTTTTTCAATTATCGGATCCAATCCGATACAAAGTACAGTATTATATTTTTCAAAACGACCTTTGCAAATTTCAATAAAATCCATTTTTATTCCTTAAAATATTTAATCTCTGGCATCATCAAGCGAATTATCATAATTAGTATTACCAATTATTTTCCCATTTTGTAACAAAATCCTGCCGTTTATAATTACAGTATCGATTTTACAATTCGTTTCCAGTCCATCGTAAGGTGAAAAATCTGATTTGGTAAACGAATCCGATGATTTAAAAATATTATTTATTTTTTTTATAATAGTTATATCGGCAAAATTATTTTTTTTAAGATTCCCGCGTTTTTTTATTTTAAAAATTTTATAACCGCTTGTTAAAAGTTTGAATATCATTTCTAAAGACAAAATACCTTGTTGGAAAAGGCTGTATAAAACATAAAAAGATGATTCGAGACCAGGAATACCTGATGGTGGATTTTGTGATTCTTTTTCTTTTAATAAATGAGGGGCGTGATCGGTACCAATAATATCAAAGAAACCATCGTTAAAAGCTTTTCTTAAAGTCATAACATCTTCCATCTTCCTAATAGGTGGGTTGACCTTATAAATACTAGAATCAATCAATTTTTCTTCATAAAAATATAGATGATGAGGAGTTACCTCTGTAATAATGTTAAAACCCTTAAGACGATATTTTTTAACCAGCTCAACTTCAGCGCGGGTTGATAGATGACATATATATATCTTTGATCTGCCTTTGCTTTTTTTTGCTGACTTTATTATTTTTTTTATCGCTTTTATAGCAGCAATCGGAGGTCTTTTTTTATTATGATCTAATATTGTTTTATATTCCAGATTCTCATATTTTTTTAATTCTTCTTCATCCTCGGCATGAAAGAGGTTTATGATACCGGTTTTTAAAGAATTATGAATCGATCTTTTTTTTCTCACCAATAGATCACCGGTTGATGATCCAAGAAATGCTTTTATACCTAAAATCGGTATATTATTTTTTATACATCTTTTATATATATTTTTTATTTTGCCGGAATTCTTATCGGTAAGCCCCAGATAAAGACCGTAATTTAAAATTGTATTCTTAATTATATTATTTTTTTTAACAAGGTACTTTGTTTTTATACCTGCAGGATTTGTATTCGGCATGTCACAGACAAAAGTATAACCACCGTTTATTGCAGCCATACTTCCGGTATCCCAGTCCTCCTTGTATTCAAACCCGGGTGTCCTAAAATGCACATGAGGATCAAAAAAACCGTAACTTACATAACAATCTTTTGCATCGATTACCCGGTAATCATACAAATCAACTTTACCGATATCATCGTTATCAATAACTTTAATGATTTTATCTGCATTAATTAAAACGGTTTTATATTTAAATGAATCATCAATAAATACTTTGCCGTTTATTATTGCGATTTTAGAAATACTGGATGACCCCATTGCCGTCCCTGTGATAAACCGCAAATTCGGTGCAGTTTAATAACTCTTTATGATTAAATACCGGACCATCAGCACAGACTCTTAAACCCACATCGTCAAGCACGCATGATCCGCATATCCCCAATCCGCACTTCATATACCTTTCCATGCAGATCTGTATATCATCATCTTTTATATAATGTTTAATCTTAACAATTGCAATTTTCATCATTTTTTCTGGTCCGCAGATACAAACCGAATCAGGTTTATTTTTATTTAAAATGTCTTCAATTTTATCTGTCGGAAAACCCTTAATACCGAAACTACCATCATCGGTAAATATTTTCAAATCTATAGCCTTATCCAACCTGCTAAGGTCTTCTTTGTATATTATATTATCATTATTTCTTTCACCAATTAATAAAATTATTTTTTTATTATTCTTTAATAAATAATTTGTTAAAAATAATACCGGAGCAACACCAATACCACCCGATATCAGTAAAAATTTTTCGTATTTTCCGATTTCAAAACCTTTACCCAGAGGTCCGGTTAATCCAAAGTAATCGCCTTTTTTTGAATTAATAATTGCCGATGAGCATTCGCCCCTATCCTCTATCATAAACTTTAACAGGTTATTATTATAGGCATAGACACTGAAAGGTTTCTGATTACATAAATAATTTAGCATATAAAACTGACCTGGTAAAATGTTATGACCTATTCCAACATCAAAAGTCAAAACACGTCTTTTGCCTGAGCCGTAAATGTCCAGTAATTTATAACTTCTTTCAATTAAATTATTATTCACCTATCAATCCTTTGCTGCAATACCGATTAAATCTTCATATTTTATTTTTTTTTCATTTATAAAATCTTTTATACCATCATTTATTTTTTTAAATATATCTATGCCTTGATACATTATGGCGGTACCAACTCCATAAAGAGTAGCACCTGCCATTATAATCTGCAATGCATCCTCTGTATCCATGATACCACCCATGCCGATTATAGGTATCTTTACCGCTTTATAGATGTCATAAATACATCTTACCGCTACAGGAAATATTCCTGGTCCGCTTAAACCACCCTTTTTGTTTGAAATTTTAGGTTTTAAGGTATTTATATCGATAAGCATTCCAGGACCAACGGTATTTATTGCAGTGATTCCGTCAGCTCCATTGTCTTCACAGGCTTTTGCAACATCGGCTATATTACCATAATTGGGGGATAATTTTACGATAACAGGTACTTTTGAAGACTTTTTTGCTTCTTTAATTATTTTTGCGGTTAATTCCGGACTAGATGCAAACGGTGAACCGAATTCATCCTCGACATTAGGACATGAGACATTAAGCTCTATTGCATCGATATTACCCTGATCCAATAGTTCGATTGTTTCTCTGAATTCTACAGGGGTACCACCGAAAACACTGGCTATTATTATTGCATCGCAATTGTTTTTAATTATTGTTATTTCTTTATTGGAATTCTCAACGCCCGTGCTGGATAAACCTACGGCATTTATTAAACCTGCTTTATAGTTTTGAATTACCGGAGTGTGATGACCTTTACGGATGTTTTTGGATATAGATTTTGTTGTAACTCCGCCAGCCCCCATATTTGATACCCTGACCATAGAAGATCCAGTGACCCCCATTATCCCTGAAGCAAGTACTCCGTTACGTTTAAATAATATATTGCCAAATTTTATTGAAGAATCATCCATTGTTTGTATTTTAGCATTATTTCAAAAATAATTTAATATGCAATATTGACTTTTTTTATTATGCGAAATATATTTAATTAATCAGTTAAATATAATTAAATCAGAAAATCGAGCGCCGAGCACTTAATTTTTTATTGGTGTTGCATTTAAAAATCGTGTGCTCGGCGCTCGATAAAGACTTTTATATTAACATCTAAGTAGTTAGAAATATATTTAAAATATCTTAATTATTTACTCAATTTTAAATGCTGAGTAAACGAAATTCTAAAAGTAGTTAATAATTCAGATGATAATACAATAAGAACTATCGAGCGCTCAATTGTTGCAAATGCGCATTTTTAATAATAAAATCTCTAACAATAATTGAGTGCTCGATTAAGTGATTAAATTATAATTATCTGAATATTTAATAAAGTAATAAATTTTAAAATAAATCAGGAAATAAATTGATCACTCCAAGAATATTAAAAGGTTTTAGAGATTTTTTACCTCAAACAATGATACAAAAAAAAGAAATAATAAAAAAACTCGAAAATATATTCGAAAGTTTCGGTTTTGTACCAATTGATACTCCAGCTTTAGAATACACAGAGATTTTGCTCGGCAAGGCAGGAGGAGAAACAGAGAAACAAATTTACAGGTTTAAAGATCATGGTGACAGGGATGTATCATTAAGATTTGATTTAACAGTCCCTCTTGCAAGATTTGTATCTTTAAATTTTAATGAACTTACCTTCCCTTTTAAAGCTTATCACATAGCACCTGTATGGCGTGGTGAGAATACACAAAAAGGAAGATTCAGGGAATTTTATCAGTGTGATTTTGATATACTGGGGATTAACTCGACACAGGCTGATCTGGAGATACTGCTTGTCATAAAATCAGGACTATCTGCGCTTGGTGCCGGAGATTTTTGCATAAATGTAAACAGCCGTAAAATACTTAACGCTTTGCTTCAAAAATTTAACCTCACAGAAAAAAACATGGATATTTTACGAATAATAGATAAATTATATAAAATCGGGATTGATAATGTTAGCAAAGAATTAATCGATATTCTTAAAATTGATTCTAAAATTGTTTCAAAAATACTCGATTTTATATGTCCGGATAAATCAACGAACAATAAAACCGGTATAAAAAGTGATAATATTTTTAATGTATTAAATAAAATGAAATCCGAACTCGGCAATGAATTAGCTGGGGATGTCAATGATCTAGAATTAATTTTCAAATCATTAGATGAATTAAAAATTTTAAATTATTTTTCATTTAACCCTGCCATAACACGCGGGCTTGACTATTATACGGGTATTGTATTTGAAAGTTTCATCCTTGATAGGCTTGAGTTTGGCTCAATCTGCTCAGGAGGAAGATACGACAACCTGACCAGTCTTTATAGCAAAAATGTGATTCCCGGAGTCGGTGCAGCTTTCGGGCTTGACAGGATTATATCTTTAATTGAAGATAAAAAATTACTTAAAAACAGGCAATCAAACATTGATTTATTGATTTTCAATCTAGATAAAAATGATTTCACAAAATATCAAGAAATCGCAGAAATATTACGTAACAAAGGAATATCAACAGAAGTTTTTCTAGAACAAAAAAAACTCGATGCACAATTTAAATTTGCTGAAAAGAAATCAATAAAATACGGACTGTTTGCAGGCGCAGAAGAAATCAATAATAATAAATATAATTTAAAAAACCTTGAATCAAAACAGGAAATAAAATCCTTAAGTCTTGAAGAAATAATAAACAATATTAATAAAAAATAAAAAAATGACAATAGATATAATAATTGAATTATTAAAACAATACCGAAAA
Organism: uncultured Spirochaetales bacterium; assembly: GCA_964531405.1. GTDB lineage: Bacteria > Spirochaetota > GWE2-31-10 > GWE2-31-10 > JAFGQB01 > CAZHHK01. Next base: position 10,439 of record CAZHHK010000069.1, read on the forward strand.
GGCATATCGCTAGAAAACCTTTGCGATCTTCTTGAAAAAAAGCAGATCAATATCTCAGCCGAAGAAATTTTATCAAAGACAAATTTATTCAAGCTTCATAATGGTATTGTATTTTTAAAATCAACACTTCAAAAAGTCACCGATGATTTTATTAAGGAATTCGATGATTTTATGAAAGTTAAAATGATAAATAAAAATACCAGAGAAAGCATAATTTCATTATTTGTAAATTATATCCCCGATGAATTATACATAGAATGGCTTGAAATATCCCTGGACAGAAAATTACTGATTTTTGATTTGCTCTACAGTATGATTTTAAAACCCAAAAATTTAAAAGATAAATTCAAAATTTATTTCAATGAACTTATCGAATTTTATTCTGCCTCTATCGTATATACGTTGCTCTTATCAAAAACTTATGAGAATGATTATGATAAATTTATTCATATAGTTCAAAAAATTGAAAATTATGAAGATCTGCTTAAATCTCATTTATTCAATATGTTGACTGTCCCTGACATAGTAAAATTACGGTTAAAATTCTGGAAGGATGAATTTAGAATGATAAAAATGAGACTGAAACACCTTCTAGAAACGCAGTTTACAGGTGTAAAAAAATACTCGGAAAAACTCTACAAAAGAGTTATTAAAAACGAACTCAAAAAATTTGATCTGCTTTCTCTTTTATCAAGAATGGAGTATAAAACATTTTATGATTGGATATTATCAATCACTGAAGTCAATTTAAAACCCAAGCATAATTTATTCGAAGATCTTGGATTTTAAAAAAAGTATTATTGGCTTTAAATAACCGTGTTATCTTCTATAATTACATTCTTAGGGATTATTATTATGCCATCTCTTATATAATAATTTGGACCATCATAATATTCTAAATTTTTATAGTTTGTAATTTTGCAGTTTTTTCCAATCCTCGAATTTTTATCTACAATTGTATTTTTGATAATCGTATTATCATCAATACCTATGTTTATCTTATTGTTATCTTGATTTTCTTTTTTATCAATTTCTGATTCATAATAGTCGGCACCCATTATCAGAGAATCTTCTATAATTACATTATTTCTTATAATGCTTCGTATTCCTATTATACTGCTTTTAATAGTAGCATTTTGTATTATACTGCCTTCACATAACAATGCTTCGTCAATCCTGCATCCGACAACTTTGGATGGAGGGAGATATCTTGCATTTGTATACAATCTATCATCATAAAGATTAAATTTTGGCAAAGGTTTTGTAAAGTCAATATTAGCTTTTAAGAATGATCTAATGGTACCGACATCTTCCCAATAATCATTAAAAAAGTAAGCTCCTACTTTTTGAGTTTTAATTGCATGAGGTATAACTTCCTTACCAAAATCTCTAAAGGAATTGTTCAATACTTCTTTCAATGTTTCTGCATTAAACAGATATATACCCATAGAACCTAAATATTTTCTGTCATCATTTAATGAATTATAGATTTTTTTTATTTCATTAATACAGTTATATTGATTCAATAAATTTATATCCCTGGGTTTTTCTATAAAGTCTGAAATCATTCCTTTTTCTACTTTCATTATACCAAAATTTTTAGCATCTTCACTATTAACCGGTATGACACTTATGGTCAGATCATTTTTTTGTTCCTTATGATAATCAATTAAAAGATTAAAATCCATTTTGTAAATTTGATCGCCACTCAAAATCAAAACATATTTTATATTGGGGTTCTCAAAAATATGCATAAGATTTTTTCTTACAGCATCTGCTGTACCCTGAAACCAATCTTTATTATCTGTAGTCTGCTCGGCAGCCAAAATATTTACAAAACCATTATGAAAATTATCAAATCTATAAGTTTGAGTAACATGCCTGTTTAATGATTCAGAATTAAATTGAGTCAATATAAAAATCTTGTTTATATTTGATCGAAGACAATTTGTAATTGGTATATCTATTAATCTGTATTTCCCACCTATAGGGACTGCCGGTTTCGATCTTTCTTTTGTCAAAGGAAAAAGTCTTGTACCCTGCCCGCCGCCGAGTATTATTGATATTATTTTTTTCATTTTTTCTACCCTAATTATGCATGAAAAATATAAGGCTGACCTTTACTTAAACAGGGCAGCCTTATATTTTTGGATAATTTAATATATATTTAATTTAACAATATTTTAATTAAATTTCAATAGTAATAAAATTTTAATTCAAAATTCTATAAAAGATCAGACTTGGAGTTATAAATCATCAATGATCTTGAAAAATAATAAGCATTCTTATCAAAAAGTTCTTTAATATTCTTTATTCTTATGGCATCAGATAAAAAATCTATATTTTTATCATTTAAAAACTCCTCAATTTCTTTTTTATTATCTTCATTATAATCATAATCAATCATCTGAAACAATTCTTTTAAAGGAAATTTAAACAGGAATGAACTTTTATATTCTTCTTCATCTGGAGTTTTTATAACCTGAATAATCTTTGAAGTAAGCATATAATATAATTTTGACACTACAAGAGGCAATTTGTAACAAATTAGTTGCTGCTGTACCAGCCAAATTCTTTTTGATAAAAATTCCAATGCTTTGGCAAACAACGGAGGCGGCAATTTGTCAATCCCTTTTTTATCAATAATCATCAAATCAGTCGCATCAATTGTTACTGCCGTAGCATTTCTCGGTTTATCATTGAGTATTGACATCTCTCCGAAAATATCTCCGTCTCCCAAAATTGCAAGGAGTATTTCCTTATCATGCATTAATTTTGTAATTTTTACCCTACCCTTTTTTATTATAAAAAAACAATTTGATAGTTCAAATTCAGTAAAAATTACGGTATCTGGCGGTATAACAATATCGGTTATTAAAGATTGATTATCGTAAAATTCAACCTTCGGTAATTTTTTTAGTATCGAATTACATCTTATTTGAATATCTTTATCTTCCGGATTTTCCTTCTGTAGGCTTAAGACAAGATGCGCTGCTTTTTTATATTCCTGATCATTTATAAATTTTGAAGCAACTTCAAATATTTTCTCGATCCTTCTTTCAGAATCTGGAAAAAATTCATAGTTAGTCAAGTCTCTATCAAGCTTTCTTAAAATCTCAGAATACTCTGAAATAATTTTTAATATTACTTTTTTATGATTAATAAATATATCTTCTATCTTTGTTTTTTCAATTACAAAAACTTCACAGTCCGTTAATGCAAGAGCTGTCTCTTCTTCAGGTATACCGGTAAGACATTGTATGATCCCAAAAATATACCCTGTCGTTCTTACATCTTCAGAGACTCCGAGAATGGGATTTGTCCGTGTAATCCTAATCTCACCTGATTTAATTATAAAAAATTCTTTTGCAGGATTCTGCCCACTTATGTAAATAAATGCATTTTTTATAAAACGTTTTATCGGTATCTTCATTATATTGCCAATTTATTATTTATATCACTGTAAAAATTTTAATATTAAGTGTTATCATTAATATACTTAAAACTTATATGTTTGTCTATCTTTTGTTATACAAAATTATTTTTTATAATTTTGTATAAATTCAAGTATCGTCCTTACTATAACTCCTGTAGCGCCTTTTTGGTTATAATAATAATCCTTATCTATATAAGAAGGTCCTGCAATATCAAAATGAATCCAGTTTTCATTCTCAATAAATTCACTTAAAAACAAAGCACCTAAAATACATCCAGCGACTCTCGGTGGCTCACCTATATTGGAGATATCGGCAATATCACTTTTAAGCATATCCTTATAATTTTTATATAATGGCAACTCCCATAGAGCTTCACCTGTAATTCTTGAAGATGCAAACAACTCCTCTTTTAAATTTTCATTCCTAATAAAACAAGCTGTTATATCGTTACCTAATGCGATTATAGCCGCACCAGTTAAAGTAGCAATATCTATCACTACATCATAATCTTTAGTATCAGAATACGAAAGAGCATCGGCAAGTATCAATCTGCCTTCTGCATCTGTATTTTTAATTTCAACGGTTTTTCCATTAAAAGCTTTAAAGACATCACCGGGTCGGTATGATTGTTTATCTACAGAATTTTCAGCCAGAGGTATTAAGACAGTAATATTAGCTTTTAAATTTAATCTGCTTGCAGCACTGATTATAGAAAGAGCTGCAGCCGCACCAGCCATATCGGTTTTCATTTCAAGCAGAGAATTTGATGGCTTTAAATCCAAACCGCCTGTATCAAAAATAATCCCTTTACCAATAATACAAATTTTAGGATTATTATTTTCTGACTTATAGGACATTTCAATAAAGGCAGGCTTTTGTACTCCTCCATTACCAACGGCAAGGATAAGATTCATACCATTGGCTTTTAATCTTTCTGCATCCATTATATTGATAGTTATATTTTTGTTTTCATCCGCTATTTTTTTTGCAGTCTTAATCATATAATCAATAGTAATAATATTTGCTGGACCATTTACAAGATCTCTAGAAAAATAAACTGATTGTGCTATGATAGTACTTTTATAGTGAATTTCGTTAAATTCTTTTATCTCATTTTTTAATACAAAATTTATTTTATCTACTTTATGTACATCATCGGATTTTGATTTTAGTTCGATATACATATAATCTGATAATAAAAAACTCAATATACAAGATTCGATCAATAAGTTATGCGATATTTCAAAATTTTCCTCAAAAAAACAGATATCGGCTGAATCTGCAAAAATATCTTTTTTTAATGTCTCTAAAGCAATAGAACAAAATTGCCTGAACACTTCAAGATCAATTTCCTTCTTAATACCGAGATCAATTACGGTAATATCTTTATCTTTAAGAAAATAACGCTTTTTTTTAAATTTTTTATTAAAATGATTTTTATCCAGCTTAAGCTTTTTTGATAAATCATCAGGATATAAGGCATAAATATTATCATCATTTTCCCAGTAAGGATAAATAATTACTTTATTTTTAAACTTATCAGAATGAGTTATTATCATCCACTATTCCTTTTCTTAAAAACAAAAGGTTTTTTAGAATCTTCAACATCAAAACCTTTAATTTTCATTTTTACTGGAGTTAAACTTAAAGATTGGGTATCCTCTGATATCTTTATTAAAAAATTGTTACTCTTAAGTATAGTATTTTCTGTATCAAACAAAAATGTAATTATATATCCTATATTATCTTTGGTTATTTTATAATACCCTTTTTCTGTTTTGTTATTTTCAATAATATTGAATTCATTGTTTGATATAAAATTAATAATAATACCTTTATTATTAACATTTGAATTAATGATAAATTCATCAGAAATAAAAGAAATAATTTTTTTTATATTATTGTCATCTATTTCTTTGTGCCTATCATTAACATATTCGATAAACGGTTTATCAAGCCTCACATAATTTGAATCATCAAATTTATTAGAGCTTGTTACCTGTAGACTATTTGACCCTGTTAAGACAACATCTATTGTAGATGTTGAAAATTGCGATGTGTTTGATATGCCCTGTATTATAAGTCTTACCCCTGGAAGCTGTCCCCAGATTAAATTAGCTTTTTTAATTTTATATTTATTAATATAATCATCATGTTTTATGGAAACTTCCATATCCATACTGGAAAACAAAATATATTCAATATTATTTGAAGTAAATTTATCCGGATCAAAATTTTGACTTTTTATCAAATTTAAATATCTTTCAGGATACCAAAAACCATTAATATACTTAAGAAATTTATCTGGATCATTCAAATTAGAATTTGATAATGTTCTGTCACTCATCTGTATCCGGGAGGATTCTGCAATAATAAGCTGATTTAAAGCATAATCCCATACATAAACTTTTTTTTCTTGAATATTTGTATTTGCATCATTAACCACTGCATCAAATGTTGTAATTTGTTTTAATTTAATCTTTTTACCGGATTCGGTATCAATATCAAGATAATCTATTATTATCGAATAATCGGATTTAAGTTCTACAATTTTTTTATAGGTATCATCACTGTATTGATAAATATATAACAACGATTTATCATCGACTGACTTTCCTTCTATTATTATTGAAAGATCATTATCATATAAAAGATTATGACTTTGCAGTTCAAAAGAATCTGGTTTTAAAATTTCTGTATTGATCTCCATTTTCTTTTTTATTATGCCATTTTGCATCTGGTCAAAGATAATAATCTTGATGTTATCATTTGTATTAACTTTATATCCTATTATTACTTCATCTTCATTATCAGTATCCAAATTATTTTTTTTGCTGTAAATAGGAATAAATTTACTTCCAATAAAAGTTTCAAGCTTTTTATATGGTATATCCAACATCACATTATTTGAAGAAATTGAATATTTCTGATTATTCTTATCATTAAAAGACAGTTTCTCATCATTACTATTTTTAAAGCAGCTATTGCTCAAAAATAATACCAACACAAAATATAAAATAGCAGTTTTTATTGTTTTCATGCGATTTTTATATCATATATTATATAAGTTTTAAAGATAAAAAATTAAACTTTTATCATATGATTTTTAATAAAAGTAAATATATATTACGATATTCCTTTACTTTTATTAATTTCCTGACGTAAATAATTTAAGATTCTTGGTATTACCTGATCGAAAGATTTGATTTCGTTTGATAGCTTAAACCCCGCAGCATTCTTATGGCCTCCGCCGTTTAATTCGGTTGCTAATTTTACGACATCTATGTCACCTTTTGACCTCATTGAAATTCTTTTTACTCCAGATAAATTTTCCTTGCAAAAAACAACAGCTTTTACCATTTTTGATCTTAATGGAATATTAATTATAGAAGCCGATTCATCATAGGTAGCACCAGACTTTTCCAGCAACTTTTTACTCATTTTAATAACCGCTATTTGATTATGATAATAAAGCTTTAATGTTGACATTACAAAAGATAATATTTTTAAAAACTCTACCGATTCTTGTTCATATAACAATTGATACATTTCATAAGGATCTGCACCAGATTTAACCAGTTTGCTGGCAACATCAAATGTTTCACTTGATGTTTTTGAATAATGGAATGATCCAGTGTCAAAAAGCATACCTATGTATAATGCATCAGCTATCTTTTTTGGTATATCTATTTTAAATTTTTCATATATCATAACCATTATTTCACAAACCGATGATGCATTGCCATTTATAAATGAGTCTTTATTTCTTTCTTCATTAAGAGCAGAATGATGATCGATTATAAATATTTTTTTGATTTTATTCTCAATAAAATTATACAATTTACCTATATTATTTATTACGTTAGTATCAAGAATAATAAGATTATATTCGCTTAAATTATCTGGTATAATATCATTATTTTCCAGTGATTTAATGACTTTTTTATAGTCAAGGGATATCAAATTAACAGGAATTTCATCAGAAATCAAACATACAACTTTTTTACCCAGAGATGACAATAGATATTCCATTGCGATACAGGAACATATTGCATCTGGATCAGGATTTTCATGACCTGAAAGAATAAATTTATCATTAGAATCTATAAATTCTTTAAATTTTTTGAATTCATGGTCATTCAAAACGTTTTATACCTCAGATAAATTATATTAAATATACTATAATTTATATAATTA
>CAZHHK010000070.1:0-17910 GCA_964531405.1 uncultured Spirochaetales bacterium
TATTTTTATTTCAAACTCAATGGTCTTTTTTTGCAATTTGCATGGACAGTTACATTATCATATAAAAATTATCACATAATTTTTATTTTTCAATAAAATTGTATATAATTTAAAGAATTATATGAATATGCATCTTGGTATATTTAAATTAAAAATAATTCTTAAAAACAGATGTATATTGACATTTAAATTTTGTTATTCTATCATAAACTATCATGAGTAAAAAAAACATAATTACTTCAATAAGTATTTTACTTATACTCGGCTTTCTGGGTACAAGTTTCATTAGCTTTTTCGTTTCAAGAGGGTCTTTGGTCAATTTAATAAAAAAAAATGCACTACCCCTTACAAGCGACAACATTTATTCGGAAATCCAAAGAGATCTATTAAAGCCGATTTTCATATCATCCCTCATGGCAAACGATACTTTTTTAAGAGACTGGGTAATTCACGGCGAGCAGGATGTAAGCAAAATTACAAGATATTTAAATGAAATAAAAGAAAAGTATAATGCATTCACAAGCTTTTTTGTTTCTGAAAAAACCTTTATCTATTACCAAGCCAAAGGAATATTAAAAAAAGTCAGTCCAAAAGAACCGCGGGACATCTGGTATTTCAGAGTAAGAGAAATGAAAGATGACTTTGAGATAAATGTCGATCCAGATATGGCAAACAAGGACACAATGACGATCTTTATAAACTATAAGGTTTACGATTATAAACAAAATTACATAGGCGCAACCGGAGTGGGATTAAATGTTACCGCCGTTAAAACTCTTATAGAAGAATACCAAAAGCGCTATAAATGCAATGTGTTTTTTGTAGACAAAACCGGTAAAATAGTTTTATACGGCACCGAATATAAAAAAGAAAAAGATAATATCAACGGTATACCCGGATTAAATAAAATCAGCAAAAAAATTCTTTCCGGTGAAGTAAAAAACTATAGTTATTTTAAAAAAGGCAATATAATTCATCTTTATACAAGATATATTGATGAATTCAAATGGTATTTATTCGTAGAACAAACTGAAAATCAAGCCTTAAAAGGAATTCTTTTCACATTATTTATAAATTTGCTGATTTGTATTGCAATATCAATTATAGTACTCATGATTACAAATATCACCCTGTCGCTTTACCAAAAACGTATTGAAAAAATGGCAATTACTGACAAACTGACAGGTTTATACAACAGACAGATATTTGATGTAAGCGTTGATCTTTCCCTCAAAGAATACAACCGTTATAAAAAAGCTTTTTCTGTAATCATGCTTGATATAGATAACTTTAAGGCAATCAATGATACTTACGGACACTTAGCCGGAGATGAAGTCTTACGACACATTACTCAAAAAATAAATTCAAATATCCGTGATACAGATACCGTTTTTCGCTGGGGCGGAGAGGAATTCGTTATCTTGCTAAATGACTGCTCAGGTAATAATGCTTATAACATTGCTGAAAAAATAAGGATTGAAATACAAAACAGCAAACTTATTTTCAATGATAAAGAAATCTTTTGCACCGTAAGTATCGGCGTAACACAAAGTACAAGCAATGAACTTGAGTCTGATCTAATTTCAAGAGCGGATCATTGTCTTTATATGGCAAAACAAAAAGGCAAGAATAATACCGTGTTGGGATAAAGATTATAAAATATTAAATTTTTCGTAAGAATATAATATTTTCTTTTAGCATTGTATTTTGAAGCTTACCTTTTTCATTAGTTGGAGAATTTTTATTTGGCATCCGTTTATTTATAATATTTCTATATAATATTTTTTCTGTTTTAAACCCAATTTTTCCAGATAATTCACTTATTATTAAATCTGTTCTTAAAAAAATATTCTTTACAGTCCTATTTCCAGTTACCAATACAAAATATTTATCGTGTTTCAAATAATAATATGCATTTTCTAATGTTTTATATAAATCTATATAAAAAGACAAAACATCTTTTGCTCTTTTTAAACAAATAGATTTAATTTGTTTAATCTGTTTTTTTAATGTAAAAGAATAATCTAATATTTCATGATTAAAGTCGATATTGTTTTTTCCACCTAAAAGCTCTTCATCAAGTGAATAAATTTTACTGTCATTTTTAATCCATTGCCAAGATAGTCTGGAAAACTGCCCATAAGCAACTGTAGTCCTTGAATCTCCATAAGGCGGAGATGTCAAAATAAAATCTACAGAATTATCATCAATATTCTGTTTGAGTCTTGAATCGCCATAAATAATCTTAACCTCTGTTTTATTATTTTTTGCTTTTTCATAAAATTGATTCATAAGCTTTATATTTCTGTTAGCTACTTTTTTAAACTCTTCAAAAACATTCGGATTAAAATCTTTTAGCAACTTATTTTTATCTCTATGAAGCTTGAATCCTCCATGATTTGTAAAAGATACTCTTCTTATAACTTCACTTAAGCAAAGTAAAAAAAAATCTTTTATATCAACTCTACTAAAACCGTTAATTATTGATTTTATTTTTGACAACTCATGCTTTACTTCACTTTTGAACCAGAAATCAATGTTAAAAAAATTATCAGGGACAATATCTAGGCTATTACTTAAATAAGTAAATTCAATCTCATAAAAAGAATCAAGCAATATTTTTGGATTTATTAATGTTGTCTTAACTTTTTCCATGAAACAAGCAAAAGGGTTTAATTCAATACCAATTACTTTTTTTCTGTTTAATAATAAACATTCAATTAATGTAGTACCTGATCCTGAAAAATTATCCAATACAACACTACTTTCATCTGTAAAAACACGCAGTATCTTTCTTGCTAATTGAGGAATAAATTTCGCAGGATATTGATGGAACCCATGTGAAAAAATATTAGGATTATAATTTTTAAAATCCCATTCTGAATACCATTCAAAGACATCATTTGTAGTATAATAATTATCATCTTCATTACACAGACTAAAATTTTCAATTTTTCTTACAATATTATATAAATTTTCTGAAGCAAAATTAATCTGTTTCTTTTCTTTAATTTGATTCATAATCTTTATTATTATGACTACATGTATCTCTAATAGCGATATATGTCAATAAAAATTTATATTTTTTTTTTCTATTTTTATTTCATATCCAAGATAATCACATATTTTTATTAAATAATCTGTTCTAAATTTTTTTTTATTATTTAAAACTTCATTTAAATAACTTTGAGAAAGCTTTAACTCTTTTGCTAATTTATATTGCGTAACATTTTCTTGTTTTAATATGTTTAATAATTGCAAAGTTATATCATTCATTAAATTAAAATAATATTAATTAAACAAAATTTCAAGCTATTTCATTTTTTTATGATTACATATACCTTTATGCACTTGTATTATAAAGTTATATGTAAATTCTATACGATAAGAATAATAAATAAATAAAATGATTGGCTGATTATGAATACAAATAAAATAATTAAGAGCTTTATTTCTGATTTTACTAAAATTAAATCATTTGGATTTATTAAGAGTCACAGAAAGCATAATACAGGAATTGGTAAAACTTTTGAGGATTTGATTGGCATAAAAGAAAACAACAATCTGTTAATTGATTATAAAGGATTAATTGAAATCAAATCACAACGAAATTATGCAGAAAACTATATCACGTTATTTACTAAATCTCCAACGTATCCCAAAAATGCAAATTCAATCTTAAAAGATAAATTTGGATACCCCGATTCAGAAAATCCAGAAATTAAAGTTTTACACACATCGATATTTTATAATAGCTTTAATAATTGTAAAGATAAATTCGGTTTTAAACTTGATATATTGAACAACAAAATAAATTTGATTATAAAAGATATTAAGAAAAACTCTATAATATCTGATGACATATCATGGGATTTTAATATATTAGAAAACATTATTAATAACAAATGCTCAATTATAGCATTTGTTAATGCAGAGACAAAAGTTAAAAATAACATGGAATATTTTCATTTTATAAGTTGCAAATTACTATCTGGTTTTAATTTTAAAAAATTTATTTCTGCAATACAAAATAATGATATTATGTTTGATATAAGAATAGGAAGTTATAAATCTGGAATAAATAAAGGTAAACCTCATGACCATGGCAGCGGATTTAGAATTCATAAAAATAGTTTATATAAATATTTCGATATTCAAGAAATTTAAAATTTAAATCAATTGGAGTAATTAATATGAGTGATCAAAACATCATGGTTATAGACGGTATGGGCGGCGGAATCGGTGTTGAGATAATAAACCAATTGAAAAAAAACTTTACTTCAGGGATAAACATCACCGCGCTTGGCACGAATGCCGTGGCAACCGAAAAAATGATGATGGCAAAAGCCAATAGAGGGGCTACAGGTGAAAATGCTATAAGATGCAACATAGGCCATGCTGATATTATAATAGGACCAATAGGTATTGTATTGCCAAATGGGCTCATGGGTGAAATCACAAAAGAGATTGCCGAATATATAATGAATTCTCATGGAAAAAAAATTTTAATCCCTGTAAATCATCCTCATCTTAAAATAACCGGCCTTGAAGAAGATATTCCGCTTTCAAAACTCATTGACGAAGCCATTGCAGAATTAAAAGGAATAATTTCATGAAGATTTTTTAGAATAATATTGACATAATTTTAAATTAATCCTATTAAATATTAACATAAGCACGATGCTTATTTAAAACCGTCAAGCGGTTTCATCTTATTTTTGCATTTCTATTGATCTTGCCTAATCGACAGGTAATTTTTTTGCCGAAGCAAATCAAACTATATTTATAATTCATCATCAAGGATGCCTGCTTTCGCAAGGATAACTTGAAAATAAATTTCCACAAGGAGTTAACTGAAAATGGTTAAAAAAATTTTTACTGTTTCTTTTATAATTTTAATTATCATGCAAAACTTAAGTGCCGCAATTGATGAAAACGATGCCACTGATGATAAAAAAATTATCCCATATATTGAATCAGAAAATGAATCAGAGATAAACGCCAAAAATGATGAGAGCGATACTCTGCCTGGATTTACCGCATACAACAATAAAACAAACCTTGAAATGGGTCTTAAATTCAGGATAGGTAAATACTTTGAGATTACACCTATGATCGGCGCAAGTGACTTGATGTGGACAATCGATAATCAGGGTGTATTCGGTTTTAATGAAGCAGGCTTATATACCGGATCTTATTTTAACTTTATTCCCAATGAAATAGTAACAATTTCAACATGGCTTTGTAACATGGAAAAATTTGAGCCGGACTCGGTAATGTGGTTTGGATTAAAAACAGGACTTGGCTTTGATATCGATATCGAAAAAGCTTATATTGAAATTGAAATCAAGGATGATTTTACGCCACTGTTTCAATCAGGCAAGGAAGGCAAATTAACAACATCTCTGTCCAACTCACTGGAGTATCTTTTTGTTTTTAATTTTTTAAACTTTATTAACGAAAAGATCAACACAGGATTTTATACGGAAGGTAAATTTGACAGTGAATCCTTATTCTGCATAGAGGGTTACTACTCAACATCATTGTGCAATGAATTTTATGCAGGACTAACAACAAATCCTGTTGAATATTTTGAGGGACATTTTGCCTTTGCCATGTTCAATCAGATCACAGTTAACAGGGACGGCACAGCAGAGGAAGGATCAAAAACTCTTGATATCGGTCTTAAAGTCGGAGTTTCATTTAACTATAAATGGTTTTCTCTCGCATTCGATTATGTACCTCACATTTTTACTTCTATCGATGATGTCAGAGACAAGGTGAATCACTTTTTTTACCTTACTGCATCAATATATCTTGAAAAAGAATAAAATTAATTTTAAAAAATAAAAGGAGATATCTATGCATATTCCAGATAATTACTTAAGCCCATCAACCTGTGCGGTTATGGGAGCTGCAATGGTGCCTGTATGGGCTATAGCTGCTGCAAAAATCAAAAAGGAAATATCTGCAAAGAAAATTCCATTATTAGGAATCTCTGCAGCATTTTCATTTTTGGTGATGATGCTTAATGTCCCGCTGCCTGGCGGCACCACGGGTCATGCGGTAGGCTCCGTCCTCATAGCGATATTGCTGGGACCTTTTTCAGCCTGCATCACCGTAACGATTGCGCTTTTGATTCAGGCTTTATTTTTCAGTGACGGAGGCATCCTAGCATTCGGTGCTAATTGTTTTAACATGGCATTCATAATGCCGTTTACGGGTTTTTTTATATTCAAACTTTTAAATAATTTATTTAAAAGCGACAAGGCAAAATATGTCTCTGCTTTCATAGCATCATACATTGCGTTAAATATTGCAGCACTCTTTACAGCAATCGAGTTTGGGATTCAGCCGCTTTTATTTAAAGATGCTACCGGCATGCCACTTTATTCTCCATATCCTCTAAGTGTATCCATTCCCGCAATGATGATTCCTCATCTTCTTGTTGCTGGTATAATTGAAGGGATCATAACCGTTGGTGTATATGCGTACGTTGCAAAGATGTCACCAGGAATTCTCTATGAAGAGAAAGAGACAAAGGCTTTACCGTTATATCTTTTGATACTGGGTATAATAATAATCACTCCATTAGGACTTCTCGCTCCAGGCACAGCATGGGGAGAATGGGGTATAGAAGAAATAGAAAAGCTAGTTAATTTTATTCCTGAAGGAATGAAAAACGGTTTTAATTTTAATTCCATCATGCCGGATTATACAATTCCCTTTGTAAACAATGAATATATAGGCTACATAATAGCAGCAATAGCAGGTGCCGGTTTACTGTTAATTGTATTTAAAATCATTGCAGAATTATTAAAAAAAAGATATGCAATAAAAAAGGAAGAATCAAAAAAATAAATAATGGACTGGCTTTTTAAAGAAGATAATTACATACCATTAAAAGATAAAACTACTCATATCGATAAAAGTGTACTATCTATTTTGAGTGTTTTATCAAAAATACGGCATGAAGACAAATCAGGCAAAGGGGGGATCTATATGATCTCCTCTCCTGTTAAATTTATATTCACAATTTTTTTTGTTGTGCTCATTGCACTGTCAAAAAATTTTTATTATGTTCTCCTTATTGATTCTTATATACTTTTCACTTCAAGCATGATGTCGCTTAAGGACATAAAGAGGATTTATTCCTTAACCTCGATCGTTGTTTTATTTACTTTCATACTTTTACTTCCTTCAATATTATCGGGGAACACAAAAAACAGTGTCTTGATAATCTGCAAGATAGCAGGCAGTGTAACACTGCTTAATATACTTTCATATTCAACCAGATTGAGAAACATCACAAATTCATTAAAGATACTTTTTGTGCCTGACATATTCATTTTAATCATAGATATGACTCTAAAATATATCATAATCCTTGGAGAGTTTTCTGTAAACATGCTCTATTCTTTAAAACTAAGATCGATCGGGAAAGATAGACAAAAACACACATCTGTCTCCAACCTCATCGGAGTGCTCTTTTTAAAATCAAAAGACATGGCTGAGGAGACCTATCATGCCATGGAATGCCGCTGTTTCACTGGCAAATACAAATCAAATTTAAGATTTAAATTCAAGTCTGTCGATCTTGTTTATATATTCATAAATTCAATCTTAATAATAATGTTTTTTATTTTAAAAAAAGGCGCTACGTGATAACATCGTTAATAGAAATAAAAAATCTAAAATTCAATTATGATTCTACAGAGGCACTGGTAAATATAAATCTGTCAATAAATAAAGGAGAATCCGTTGCGTTGATCGGCACAAACGGCAGCGGTAAATCCACATTGTTAAAAGTAATCGCAGGTATTTATTTTGCCAGTCATGGAGAATATTCATTTGATGGCAATTTAATAAACGAAAAATCAATGAGGTGTGAGGATTTTTCAAAAGTATTCCACAAAAGAGTCGGATATGTATTTCAAAACTCAGATGTACAGCTTTTTTGCTCCAATGTCTATGAAGAGGTTGCGTTTGGTCCCAGACAGATCGGCATGAATGAGGATGAGGTGCAAAAAAGGGTTATCGATTGCCTTGGCATCTTGAATATAGAACACCTAAAGCACAGAGAGCCGTATCATCTAAGTGATGGCGAAAAAAAGAAAGTGGCGATAGCCTGTGTACTATCTTTAAATCCTGAGGTTATAATCTTAGATGAGCCCATGAACAATCTCGATCCCAGGACAAAGAGTTTTTTGAGGGAGTTTTTGATCAAGCTAAATAAATCCGGCAAAACTATAATATGTGCTACTCATGATTTTGAATATGTTTCGGGAGTTTTTGAAAGAGCTTTAGTTTTATCAGATAAACATACAATTGTAAGAGATGATGGTTACCAGGCAGTTATAAATGATATTAATTTTTTAAAAATGAATAATATTAAATAAAGCAATTATCTATAATAAAGGCAAACAAAAAAATTGACAAAAAACATCAATACATCTTTTCAAGAAAATTAAAATAACTTTATTATTTATTCTAATATCTCAATTAATTCTTCAGGCTTATCCACTATATAATCAGGCTTTAATTCTGACAAAACCGATCTGTCATTGTATCCCCATGTAACAGATATTATCTTTATGCCGGCTTTTTTGGCTGCTTTTATATCTCTTGCTTCGTCTCCTATATATATTATATCTTTTTTATTAATCCTATTATCCTTAATGAAACTATTGATTACTTTATGTTTTGCAAAAATCTGATGTGAGAAATATATATGGTCAAAAAATTTCAGGTTATTTTTCTCCAAAAAGGCATTTATATTGTCGTAAGCATTGGATGATACTATAGACATCATATAGCCTTTATCTTTTAATTTTTTTAAAACCGTATTGATCCCTTTGATCAATCTTATAGTGTTTATTCTCTGTTTAAGTAAAGCTATAGCTTTAACGGCCATCATCGGTACTTTGAATATGGAGACTTTTAAGTTTTTCATTATTTCTCGAGGATTTCTACTTTTTATTATAAGCAATAATTCATCGTCGACAGGTCTGGCATTAAAATCCGGTGCAATTTCGTTATAGATGTTTACTATTTCATGGAAGGTATCCGCTATTGTTCCATCAAAATCAAAAATAAGATACTTAAATTTCAGCTGTTCCCCCATTTTTATAAAAAATATGTTATAGTATTTCAAAAATAATAGCTTTTTGTCAACATTTTTTAATCATTATTAAAATTTTATTTGTTGTCCTTTATATTATTCCCTCTTGCCATCGAAGTAAAAATACCCACAAAACATAAAAGTGAAAATATGATAAACCCGATTTTCATGGCATACAAAAACTGCACTGATTGATCCTTTGATATTTTAGTTTTACCGATCATAATTGCAAATAAAATCATTGCAATACCCATACTCAACATCTGCCCTACCTGTCTCATTGTACCTAGAGTTGCAGAGGCAATCCCATAATCTTTTCTTTCGACACTTGTCATAACCGAATTGGTATTCGGCGATGAGAATAATCCAAATCCGAGTCCTAAAAAAAACAATACCATAACTATTAAATAAATACTCGTTGATTGATTGAAGAATGAAATTAAAACAAGACCAGCAGTGATAAGAGCCATACCAGCCGAAGCGAGATATCTGGGGTCAACCTTATCAGATAACTTTCCGGCAAACGGTGATGAGATCGATTGAATCAGCGGTTGAGTGATTAATATCAATCCTGCGGTTTGCGGATTAAAATCTTTTAAATATTGCAGATAGAGACTTAAAAAAAATGTTATTGAATACGTTGCCGAATAATTAATACAAGCGGTGAGATTTGACAATCCGAATACTTTATTTTTAACAAACATCGAAACATTAAGCATTGGAGCAGGGTATAATGATTCCCAAACAATAAAAACTATAGTACATAATAATCCCGCCGAAGTGACTATTATTCCTCTTAAAGACGGTAGCTCAGAAAATCCATAAATTAATAAAGTTAAAGATATTCCGAATATTACAGAGCCAGCTATATCAAATTTCTTATTATTTGATTCGTTTATTTCATCAACAATATAAATAAATGCGAGAAATATAATAAAAGCACTAATTATTATATTTATTAAAAAAATCGCTCGCCAGTTAAAATAATTTGTCAACAAACCTCCAATAAATGGTCCTGTTGACAAACCTATATAAACTGAGGCTGTATTTATACCGATTGCAAAGCCTCTCTTTTGCGAAGGATATGCGGATAGCAATATTCCTATCGAAGTACCAATAAACATCGCTGCAGATATTCCCTGAATAGCTCTAGTAATTATTAAAAATAAATCCGAATAAGAAAATATTGATGAGAGGGATGAGATTCCATAAATAAAAACACCGGACAAAAAAAACTTTTTCCTTCCATAAAGATCTCCCAATTTACCAAATGGTATCATAAATATACTCGATCCCAACAAAAATGATGTTGCTATCCAGCCGAGCAATACTGCGCTCATGTTGAATTCTCTGCCTATTGCAGGTAAAGCAATATTTATTGATGATATGGTAAAAGTCGAAGAAAACGATGCAATTGAGGTAATGAATAAAATTACAAACGAATTGATTTTAAATTTCATACAATTGTTTTATTTTATATAGAAAAAATATTATAATGGCAAGATAAAATATTTATATACTCTTGGGCATAAATGTAAAATAATCTAATTATATTTGAAAATTTCAATAAAAAAATATATTTTAAATTCAGATTCGTTTATTTTTTTAGGAGTTTTTAATAGTTTTGAAGAATTTTGCTAAATTAATAATATTATCCTTTATTATTGTTTTATGTGTCTTGCTAGGCTCATTCTTATGGTTTAATAGACCTACAAAGGGCATACCAGAAACTGGAGTTGAATTTCAAATTAAAAAAGGCGATACTGCATATTCCATAGCAGAGAGACTTTATACAAGTAATTACATTAATTCAAAAAAGCTTTTTATTATAATAACCAGAGTTTTTAATCTTGACAGAAAGCTTAAAGTCGGCTGGATAGAATTATTACCAGAATACGATCTAATAAGCATCATTAATTCCATCTATAATGGAAATTTTGTTACTGTTACTTTTACAATCCCGGAAGGTTCCAACATCAAAGAAATAAAAAGAATATTAATAGATAACAAAATCTGCGACGAACAAAGTATCGATGAATTTTTATCCAATCCAAATTATACCAAGCTAATAGGGCTTGAAGATTATAAAACAGCAGAAGGATTTTTATTCCCCGACACTTATAAATTTTACAAAGGCATCGAGCTAAAAGAAGTGTTTCATGCTATGGTAAAATTATTTTTTGCCAAACTTGAAGATGTATACCCGTCTTATAAGAGCCTGTCAAAAAAAGAATTATACGAAAAGATTAAAATGGCAAGCATATTGGAAAGAGAAGTAAGAGTTCAGGATGAATTACCTATCGTTGCAGGGGTATTTTACAACAGGCTAAATAGAGGCATGAAACTTGAAAGTTGTGCGACAGTTCAATATATCCTAAACAAGCCAAAAGAACAACTTCTGGAAGCCGATTTGAATATCGATAATCCATATAATACATATTTATACAAAGGCTTACCGCCTACTCCGATATGCAACCCGGGAATATATTCTATTAAATCGAGTTTTTTCCCGGCTAAGAATAATTTTTTATTCTTTGTAGTGGATAATCCAAAAAAAGGCACACATCATTTCTCTGCAACTTATGAAGAGCATTTGAAATTCAAAAACAAATATAAAAAATTAAAAGGCTTTTATTAAGGATGATTAAGCCAGAATTAATTGCGCCTGCGGGTGATTTGGAAAAATTAAAAGTTGCATTTCATTTTGGAGCCGATGCCGTTTATATCGGATTAAAAAATTTTTCGTTAAGAGTTAATGCAAAAAATTTTGACAATGATCAATTTATCGAAGCAGTCAAATACACTCACAAAATTAATAAAAAAATTTATGTTGCAGTAAATATTTATTTTACTCCAGATGAAATGAATGAATTGATTGAACAATTAAAGTTTATTAATAAAATAAAACCTGATGGTATAATCATATCCGATCTTGGCGCTCTTTATCTTGCAAAAGAATATTCGCCAGATGTACCAATTCACATAAGTACTCAGACAAATATTACAAATCACTATGCCGCTAAATTTCTTGCATCTTATGGAGTAAAACGCATAGTTTTGGCAAGAGAATTAACTCTAAATGATATTAAAAAAATTAGTGAATTTGTAAACGTTGAGCTTGAAGCGTTTGTTCATGGAGCAATGTGCGTCGCTTATTCGGGAAGATGTTTTTTGTCGAGTTATATGACAAAAGACGGACTTGGAGCAAGAAAAGATATGCCAAACAGCAAAGAACGTTCGGCAAATAAAGGAGACTGTGCTCATTCATGCAGATGGGAATATATAATAAGGGAAGTATCACGTGATAACCAGGATTATACGGTTATTCAAAATGGCAAAGGATCTTTTATCCTCTCTTCAAAAGATATCTGTATGGTTGATCATATAAAAGAGTTAATTGATTGCGGTATAACTAGTTTTAAAATTGAAGGTAGAATGAAATCAATACTATACATCTCAAGTATTGTAAGAGCATACAGAAATGCAATCGATTCTTTGTTTGATCCTAAAGTTGAATATAATAAAGATGAAATTCATAATGAGCTGGATGTTGTTTCTCACAGGGAATTTTGTACTGGCTTTTACTTTGAAAAACCTTATATAAATCCGAATTTAACTGAACGCACATACTCAAGGAAGATCAGACTTGCTGCAATGGTTGATGATGTTAAAAATAAAAGAGCGATTTTAAAAGTTTATAATACTATAAATTTAAATCCGGATTCA
Source organism: uncultured Spirochaetales bacterium (assembly GCA_964531405.1). Taxonomy (GTDB): domain Bacteria; phylum Spirochaetota; class GWE2-31-10; order GWE2-31-10; family JAFGQB01; genus CAZHHK01. The sequence goes on from CAZHHK010000070.1 coordinate 12,848, forward strand.
AAAATCGAGTACATAGCACCAAAGATGAAAACCATCACTATAGCTTCAATAAAATTTTATGATAATAATAATAATCCCGTCGAAAAGGCTATTCACAATTCATATATTGAAGCAGAATTTTATGATATAAACGGGAATCTTATCAAACCGGATAAATATGATATCATTAGAATGGAAGCAAAATTTTAATGAATAGAATAAGATGTTAAAATTTTTTTGCTCTATTTAGACACTAGGTCATGACTGAAAAGCACTCTTACTTTAGGATACTTTTTTTTGAATTCTACAAGTTTATTTAAAGATTTTTGGGCTTCATTAATATCGCTTGAAATTTTTCCCGGGCCTATTATTTTATCAAATCCAGTTTTTATAAAGCATGCATCTGCAGTAATTAATACAGGATTATTTATAGAATTAATTAAAAATGACATGTGTCCATTTGAAAATCCTTTGGTATTTATAAGCCATAACGATCCGTCTCCAAAAAAATTATAACAGCGTCCTAAAATCGATGTTTCTTTAATGTTTGAATTATTAAAATCTATTTCAATAATTTTTTTTATTCCACTCAATTCATCTGTTTGAAAGATAAATCGATAATTTTTATATACTTCTTTTTTGCCTGAATATACCTTTATATATTTTGGCAAATCAATTAATCCTGAGATGTTATCAAAATTCATGCTTGATAAAAAAATACCTTCGATTTTGATGTGTCGTTTATTTAAAATCTCTGAAACACTTTTACCCCTCATCTGGAATGCTTTGTATTTAAAATTTTTAACAAAAATACCTTTGCTTCTACCATATTGATCCTTCTGATATGAGATATCAAGTCCTGTATTAATAAGATAATAGCCATATGCTTTATGATGAATCAGATATGAAATGACTGGCACGATTATTACCTCATCTTTCAACCCTTTTGCATTAGGATGATCCATGTTTAATGCATCGGATTTACTTATTAAAGCATACCCTGTAACAAGAGGTTCTACATTTATCCTAGAAGGACTGTCAAAAATTTTTTCCCATGCTTTAGGAGTATTACTTCTAATACTTAAATTTTCTCTAATTATATTGCTGGTTGATATAATCGAGCCTGTAATCATAAAAAGCAGTAACAAAGTTGACAATATGATTAATGTAATGACCTGCTTTTTATTAAATATTTTTCCCATTTTATAATTTCCTTACATAATATGTTTATCCTACTTAACTATAGCAACCAATAATGATATTGTCCAGTCTCAAATATAATAAAAATGCAAAAGTTTTTAATTTGTTAATCAAGGATTATTTCAAAAATTCCTGGTATAATAAGAGAAATAGAGTCTACAAAAATTAAAATTTAAAAAAAATTAATAAATAATTAGTTTAAAATTATTATAATGTTATAATACTAAAGGGAATATTTTATGCAAAAGAAAATAAAAGTATTAATCGTTGATGATTCTGCAATTGTAAGAGATGCCTTATCTGTAAATTTAGCCAATTATGATGACATCGAAGTTTTAGGCACCGCTCCTGACCCTTTTATTGCAAGGAATAAAATTATCAATTTAAAACCCGATGTCATAACACTTGATATAGAAATGCCTCGTATGGACGGGCTGACATTTCTTGAAAAACTGATGACTTATTATCCGTTGCCGGTAATTATTGTAAGCTCTGTTACAACTAAAGATAAATACGCCTCGATTAAAGCATTAGAAATTGGCGCATTCGATGTAGTCAATAAGCCATCAGGCAGTATAAGCGTAAGTGAAGTCATTGAAGATATTTATTATAAGATTAAACAGGCTTATCAGGTAAAAGATTTTTATTTAAACAGAAGAAATATAATTGACAGTAGAATTACAAAAACAACAATAAAACATGAAAACAATATTTTAAGTAAAATATATACAACCGACAAATTAATCGCCATAGGAGCTTCTACCGGCGGGACTGTTGCTATTGAATTTATATTAAAAAATCTTCCCGGTAACATGCCCCCCATACTTATTGTACAGCATATGCCAGAAAATTATACGAAGAGTTTTGCCGACAGATTAAATGAATTATCAAAATTAAAAGTAAAAGAAGCTGAAGATGAAGAATTTATTACTGATGGATCAGTCTACATTGCAAAAGGCGGATATCATCTTGAATTGGAACGAAAAGGAGCGAACCTGTTTACAAAATTATCTTTATCAGAAAAAGTCCAGTTTCAAAGGCCATCGGTAGATGTTTTGTTTAACTCGGTAAGCCGTACAACAGGCAAAAACTCAATAGGATTACTTCTTACTGGGATGGGCAAGGATGGCGCTAACGGACTGTTAAGCATGAAAAACAGCGGCGCTTTGACATATGCACAGGACGAGGAAAGCTCAATAGTTTGGGGGATGCCAAAAGCCGCAATTGAGATTGATGCGGCAGTAGATATAATAAATCTCGAAGCTATACCGGAATTATTAATAAATTACGCAGTCAAAAAATATACTTAAAATTAGCGCCTTCCGTAGCTATTTATGCTTATTTTTTAAAAATAGAATATTTTATTGTTTTAAAATCAGTGTTTACACCAAGCAATGATTCTGACAATCCAAGTATAAGATAACCATCGGGTTTGATATAATTATAAATTTTATTTAAAATTATCTCTTTTTCTTTGTTGTTAAAATATATCAAAACATTTCTTAAAAAAACAATATCAAATTGTTTTTTAAAAGGGTAACCTGACAGAAGATTAAGATAATTAAAAACAATGTACTTTTTTATTTCTTCTTTTACTTCTATGTTGCCGTCATCATATTTTTTAAAATAATACAAGAAGTTATGGACATAAGATTTGTTGTTAATTTTACTTAAATCATAAATTCCTCTTTTTGCCACTTCAAGAACACGGGTCGAAATATCGGTTGCAAGAATTTTAAAATCGATTTCGTCAAGATTACTAATTGTGTTTCTTGCCAGGATCGCAATGCTGTATGGCTCTTCACCGGTTGAACAGCCGGCACTCCAAATTCTTATATATTTTTTATCCTTAATTCTGCTTAAGAAATAATATTTTAAAAACCTAAAATGGACTTCTTCCCTGAAAAAAAAACTGTAATTTGTCGTTAGTCTGTTAACAAATTCTCTAATAAGATTACCAGTTTTATCTTTTATTAAGGCTTTATAATAATCCTCAAAAGTCAAAAAAGTCTTGTCAACTCCCACGAATTTGTCAAGCCTGTTAATCAATAAATATTTTTTATGATCTTCCAGTCGTATTCCTGTATTCTTATAAAACAAATCAATTAGATTTTTAAAAGCAGTATTTGTTAAATTCATAAATTATTAAAATAGTATAGTCTTATCATCGACTTTTTTAATATCCTTTAACGTATCTGCATCTTCATCAAGACCGATTTTAAGTAAATCGGCATATTTATGTATTATGTTTCTTTCGGTTTCAGTCGTTGTAAGCTCTTTTAATTTTAAAACAACCTCTCTGGCAAATATTTTTTTATCCTCTTCTTTTATTATTTTATCTATATTTAAGTTACTTCCTATTAATGATTGAAACATATTTGATAGTTCATCAATAAAAGCTATTATATGCCTGGCTTCCTGAGATGTTACATCATGAAACTGCAACATACCGATGGTTTCCTTGATTTTATCATTAATCCCTTTTGAAAAGCTATCCATATATTCAATAACAAGCTTAATTTTGTTAAAGGCGCTTTCAATTATGCTCTCAAACGGCATGAATGAATCCTTAATTTTAACAAGATAATCATATGCATCATTCATGCTTTTTAAGTAATCCTTTTTTAATACTTCGATGGAGTTTAATGTATCCTTTATCCGTGCATTGGATTCCTTTGAGATTTTTGAAGTTATTTCAGCAAATTCTCTAATCTCTTTTCCCAGCACTTTAAATCCGCTCTCATCCGACAACCGCGAAGCTTCGATTCTTACATTAATGGCAATCAATTTTATTTTTTCAGATATATCTTCAATTATCATGGATGTTTTTTCAAATTCCTCAAGACTGTTCATGCTGTTTTTTAGAAAACTATCTGAAACTTTTTTTAAATCGGTCATAGTTTTAAAAAAATTATCAAGCTTGTTCATAATATTTTTAGCTTCCACCGATATATATGCCAGACTATTATTGTTATCCTTTTCCATAAAACTATTAATAGTATCTTGCGTGCTTTTATAAATATTCTGACTGTAATCGGAAACCGTATCGAATTTTTCAAAAATACCCCGTATTTTAGTCAAAGAATAATCATTTGAAGCAACGGATATATTGGACAAAATCGGTATTGCTACCTGCAAATTGTACAACAGATGAATAATATTATATATGATTGTTTCATTATTATTCTTAATATCGGTTATATAAGTCTTATACGACTCAATGCTATCTGCGGCTAATAAAGAAAAATGAGATACAAGAGACTGAAATTCTCTGATTTCTTTAAAAATGAGATTTATTTTATCGACGTTGTACGTACCGATAAGGCTTTTAATTTTATCTTTTTTACCTTTTATTTGTTCAATGACAGTTAAAACTTCTTCATGATTTTTCATCGATAAATTTTTATGCAAATCATTATCATACGAAGTAGCGTCTAATGTCGTATTCATATTTTTACTATATTCAATTATTATGTTAATCAATGACTCTAATAAATTCAAATAATTTATAAAATCATTTTCAGCTATTACCAGGCGTTTTTTAAAATCCTTTTTAAGAATATATACAATAATAAAAAACGATAACACAATATATCCCAGCAAAACACCAAAACATATTGAAATTATTGAATAATTTGTATTAAATACTCTAAAAATTAAAAAAAATACCCCCAATGTCAATAAAATTAATATTGTGAAGAATACATATTGAGTAATAGCAGCTAGTTTTAATGCAAAAATTTTTTTCATTTTTTCGGGAGAAATATTAAGAGCAATTTTTGAGCCGAAATATCCGCCAATAAAAAAAGCAATAGCAATAATCATTGCATACTTCAAATACAACTGACCGGCTTTATAATAGTTTAGAACAGCCATCATTCCAA
>CAZHHK010000071.1:0-17468 GCA_964531405.1 uncultured Spirochaetales bacterium
GAACCCAACCTTTATTGATTACAACAACTATCCCAATGAATAGGGAACTGAAATTTTAGATTTATAAATGACCCTGATGGCAAATTAAATATTACAACAACTATCCCAATGAATAGGGAACTGAAATGTAAACGAAACCATTATTTATCTTGACCCACCATATAATTACAACAACTATCCCAATGAATAGGGAACTGAAATAAAACTTTGCCTGTATTGCCCATTTCGCCCAACAAAATTACAACAACTATCCCAATGAATAGGGAACTGAAATATCATGTTGGACGTCTGAACCAGTAAACCCTATAATAATTACAACAACTATCCCAATGAATAGGGAACTGAAATTTATTATCATAAACTAATTTTTTTATTTCCCTTTTATATTACAACAACTATCCCAATGAATAGGGAACTGAAATTACAAAAAGGGCAGTTTATTTGAACCCAACCTTTATTGATTACAACAACTATCCCAATGAATAGGGAACTGAAATTGCGACAATTGATCGTCGTCAGATATTAACTGCCAGGGAATTACAACAACTATCCCAATGAATAGGGAACTGAAATGAGAATCTTCTCTGCATCCTGTATTGTATAATGCACTATTACAACAACTATCCCAATGAATAGGGAACTGAAATGTTGAAGTTGATGTAGATTAAAGAGGTAAATATTCGAAATAATTATTTAAAAAATTTTCTTTTACTAAAACAGATGAAAAAACTTTTGTCTTATTTATTATGAAGATAGTCTTTTTTGAAATGAAGTTAATTAGATGGATACAAATATAACCTTATTCCATTTAACAAATAGTCAAATGGAATAAGGTTAACATATTATTTATTATCATTACCCTTTTATAGAGCCGCCGGTTAAACCTGCTATGATATATTTTTGAGTGAGCAAATAGACAACGATTACAGGGATAATCGCAAGTGTTATAAATGTAAGTACTAGATTATAATTGTACATGTATTGTCCTTGAAACTGCATGACACCCATTGGAAGGGTAAATAATTTATCATTATTAAGAATCAACAAAGGTAAAAAGAAATTATTCCAGCTTGCAACCATTGTTAAGACTGCTATTGTGGCAAGTATCGGTGTTGAAAGCGGAAGCATGAATTGTAAAAAGAATCTTAATGAACTGCATCCATCTATTATTGCAGATTCTTCAATTTCTTTTGGGATTTGCATAAAAAAACTTCTGGTAAGCATAATATTCCATGGCATACCAAATGCAACTTGTGGTAAAATAACGCCAAAGTAATTATTTAATAAACCCATATTTTTTATTTCTATATATAAAGGTAATATTGCAACAGCCAGCGGGAAAAGAAGCCCAAGCAGAAAATAATTATAAATTAACTCTCTGCCTTTAAATTTTAGTCTTGATAATGCATAACCGGCCATACAACTGACAAGCAATTCAAGGGTAACAGTAAATACCATTATAAAAAGAGAATTAAACAGATTTAAAAAGAAAGTTGATCTGAATGGACTTAAAACATCTACATAATTTTGCCATTCTATAGGATTTGGTAATGCAAGGAAACTCTGTCTTAATTGTCCAAGTGATTTAAATCCACCGATAACAGTAAGAAAGATTGGGATTAATGTTAATGTAGCAAATAAAATTAAAAACACATATTTGATGAAAACTAAAATTTTATTTTGTCCTGCTATACCTGTTTTTTTTCTGGGTTTAAGTTTTGTATTTGAAGTATTTTTATACAGTGGTTTCATATTAATAAATTTCTCCTTTTCTAATTACCAACTTCTGATACAGACCGTTAAATACTAGACAAATTAGGAATATAATTATAGCTACGGCACTACCATAGCCGAGGCTAAATCTCTGGAATCCAAATTTAAACAAATATGTAACCATGGTTTCAGCTGAGTTAATTGGATCGCCTTTTCCCATAGCCCATATTATGTCAAAGGTCTGTAAAGATCCTATAATACTAAAAAATATAGTTATTTTTATTGTAGGTTTTAATAATGGCAATATTATATGCCATATCAATTGAAAATTGTTGGCCCCATCAACATAAGCAGCTTCTTCAAGCTCTACAGGGATTGATTGGAGACCTGCAATATAAATAACCATGTGTAGTCCAAAATATTTCCACCATATAGCAACGAATATTGCATAAAATACGGTTTTTGGATCACCAAGCAAGGCAATTGAATTTAATATTGGGAATAATTTACTTAAAAATGAATTTGATATACCAAATTGAGGATGATAGATAAAATACCATATCAACCCTGCAATTACGTCTGCAAGAATATAGGGAAGGAAAAAAATTCCACGGAAGAGGTATTTCCCTCTTATATCTCTGCCTATTAAAAGTGCCAGAATTAATGCCGTGGGTAATTGAAGTAATAATGACAAAATAATAATCATTATGTTATTAAAAATTGCTTTATGAAATATCCTATCTTGTAAAATCAGTGAAAAATTTTTAAATCCTCTGAAATCTGTTAATGGACCAAGTCCGTTCCATTTGTATAAACTGAAAACAGCGGCCTGTAAAACAGGTATTATAACAAATACTGTATATATAATAAATGGTATTGACAGGAAAGCCAAAACCGTTAAAGTATTTGTCCATTTTCGTGATAAAAGATTTTTATTTTTTATATATTCTATGTTTTGTTTGTTATCTGCCATATCATCATTCTTAATAATTATAAATTTTTTATATAAAAAAGGTACAAATATAAATTTGTACCTTTTTTATTCTTTGTTTTAGATTATTTAGATTCAGCTGCCATTGATTTTTCAATCATTTCAGCAGTAGCTTTTGGATCTGTTTTCCCTGCAAATAATGATTGAACAGCATCGTTTACAGTTGCACCAACAGCTGGTGGAAGATATTGATCATAGTAAAGCTGGAAGTATTCTGCTTTACCAACCATATCAACAATCAGTAATTTATTTGGATCTGTGATTGCTGTCTCAGCTCCTTTAACTGTAGGAATAATGCCAAACACATCAATAAGCATTTTTTGACTTTCAACACTGGTAATATATTGGAGGAAATCTACAGCTTCTGGAGGAGCCTTTTTACCAATAACATAACCATTGCCACCGCCTAATATATCATTTGGCTTGCCTGCACCACCTTCTACAGCAGGGAAGGGGAACCAACCAAGATCTTCGCCCAGACCTTTTTTATCTGGAGTTGTGGATTCCTGAACATAAGGAGCCCATTGTCCCATTAACTCCATAGCAGCCTTTCTGTTTCCAACAAGTGTTGCTTCATCATTATATTGAGCAGCAAGGAAACCTGTTTGGAAAGGTTCTAGCGCCATAAGTTCTTTTAATTTTTCACCGGCTTCAATGAAAGGTTTGTCAGCAAATGAACCTTTTCTGCTGTAAGCTTTGTCGAATGCATCTTTTCCGCCGATTCTTACTGCAAGATATTCCCACCAGAATGCACCTGGCCATTTATCACCTTCACCAAGAGCAATCGGTATGATACCTGCTGCCTTGATCTTTTTTACTCCCTCGAGCAATTCTGACCATGTTTCAAAAGGTTTTAAACCAAGTTGTTTAAATATAGCTTTATTATACCAGAAACCTACAGCTCCCATATCATAAGGTACACCGTAATATTTGCCGTTATAGCTATAGACTCCTAATGCGCCTTGACCGAATGATTTGCCCCATGCTGTTCCCTTTAATTTGCTAGTTATATCTTTTAAAAGACCAGCTTTAGCGTATTCATTCATTACGCCGCCACCCCAGCTTCTAAAGATATCAGGTGGGTCTCCTGACTGCATTACAGTTGCAATTTTTTGCTTGAAAGCTTCATTTTCAAGAACAGTAATTTCGATTTTGACGTGAGGGTTTTTAGCCATATAATCATCTGCTAATTTTTGCCATGCAGCTTTTTGTTTGTCCTGCGTATCAAGGTGCCACCAGGATATTGTAACCTCTTTTTTAGTGCCTTTACCGCAGTTAAAAAGCATCAGGCTTAAGCAGAAAATTAAAAAGATTAAGCCCAATTTTTTAAGTTTCATAAATAACCTCCAAATAATTTTTTATCATATTTTAATGATTAATGATAATCAATCATTACTTGAATTGTATAGCTTTAACAATAGGAGAAAAATCTGTTTTTATGATAAGACTTTCACCCTATTTTTATTTAAAACTCAAACATGAGTTTTAAAAATGTTAATTAGATTTTTTCCATAATAATATTTACAATTCATTTTATATATGATTGTCAATTATACAATATTTTTCCTCTGGTTCCATAAAATTTTATTTTTTTTAAATTATTTTAAAAAATTTGAATATAATTACATGATTTTTTAGTAGCTCAAAGAGGATAAAAATTAATTGTTTTTAAACCAGTTTATAGCCTGTTTTCTGAGCTCATTGGCATCTTTTAGCATTAGTTTTTCTTTTAATTTACTTCTGTAGGATTCCACGGTCTTTATGCTTATATTTAATTCTTTTGATATTTCGCCAACACCCAGGCCGTTGCCGATAAGCTGGAATACTTGAAATTCTCTATCACTTAGATTTTCAATAGATGTTTTGGAGTCTGTTTTCTCTTTATAGAGAGCTACCTGCAACATTTTTTCCTGCATTTCATCGCTTAAATATATCTTGCCGCTTAAGACCTTTTTTATTGCAGTAATGAATTTTTTTGAATTTTCCTGTTTCATTATATATCCATGAGCCCCGGATTTAAGTGCTCTTATGGCGTAAAGTGATTCATCGTACATTGATACCACAAGAATAAGCAGTTTCGGATATTTTGTTTTTAAACATTTTATTAATTCGAGTCCATCCATCCCTTTTAAGGAAATATCGATAATTGCAAAGTCAATTTTATTTTTTTCGAATTCCTTAAAAGCTTCTTGGGCATTCCCGGCTTCTGCAATTAGCTCTAGCTCTTTGTCTTGATTGATTAATTGGCTTAAACCTTCCCTGAAAACAGGATGGTCATCAATAATAATAAATTTTATTTTATCTTTTTTCATACTCATTTTTTCTTCAAAAATTTAAGATTATTATTACTAATAATAAACGATTTATAAAAATTATGCAATTAATTTAAATTGAAAATATAAAGATTAAATCGTATAATGTCGGCTATGCATAAAATTGGAGTATTTATAGGCAATATAGACGAACAGTATCAAAAAACTGTCTGGAAAGGCATAGTAGATGAGGCAAATGAAAGAAATATTAATATAATATGTTTCCCGGGTTTAAGAGTTGCATATAAAGAAAATTTTGAATATCAAGCGAATATAGTATATTCTTTTGCGAATAAAAAGAATGTTGATGGTTTGATAATTTTATCGAATACGATTTTTTATAATTTAAAAAGAAGTGAAGTTGTCAATTTTTTTAATAATTACAAATCGATTCCGGTAATAAATTTTGGCTATACAATACCGGGTTTTGCAAGTATAAAGGTTGATAGTAATTATGGTATAAAAGAGCTTGTGAATCATATTGTAAAAGTACATAAATATAAAAGAATCGCATTTATTAAAGGACCTAAATTTCATCAGGAAGCAGAAAACCGTTTTAGAGTTTTTTGCAATGAATTAAATAATTATAATATTAAAATCAATGATAGTCTGATTATTTATGGGGATTTTCTTAAAGAATCTGGATATCTGGCAGCAAAAAAACTAATAGAGAGTGGAAAAGATTTTGATGTTATAATTTCGGCTAATGATAGTATGGCTATAGGTGCAATCGATTACCTTCAGAGCATAAACATTATGGTGCCAGAAGATATAGCCGTTGTAGGATATGATGATATTGAGGAATGTAAGTCATGTACTCCCAGATTGACAACAGTACACCAACCTATTTATGAAAAAGGAAGAGAGGCTGTAAGAATACTGCTTGAAATCATTAAAGAAGGAAATGTTGAAAAAAATAAAACGATTCCCTCATCACTGATTATCAGGCAATCATGCGGATGTTTTACAAATCTTGATGATATTAATATTAATATAGCTATTAAAAATGATTCTTTTTATAACAGCTTTAGAAAATCTCGCGAACTAATCATGCTGGAATGCAAGGTGCCAGTAGGTTTGACTAAAAATAATTTAAAACGTCAAAAAGAAGAAGATTGGATTGCCAAATTAATAGATATATATTATCACAGCATAGTAAAATCTGATACAAATAGTTTTATTGTAACATTGAGCGATATTTTAAAGAGATTGTTGCCTGCAGGAATCGATGTTTATTTCTGGCATAATTTAATTTCAACTTTAAGACGTCATACATTAAAATATTTATTGGAAAAGGAAGATCTGCTAAGGGCTGAATGTATCTGGGAACAGGCAAGAATTGTAATCGATGAAAGTTATTATAGATCGGAAAATATAAAAAAGCTAAACAGAGATAAACTACTCGAGAATATGTGGGCAATCAGCAGTTTTATGAGTTCGGCTTTTGATAAAAAAAAATTGATAGATGATATGTTTGAATATTTAAAAAAAGTAGAAGTTTCTCAGTGTTTCCTTTCTTTATATGAGAATAATGACGATGCTTCGTTTGAATGGTCTCGCATGTTACTCGTAATAAAAAACGGACAAAAGGTTAATATCGATGAAAAAGGATTAAGGTTTAAAACTAATCAACTTATTCCAAAAAAATATTTCCCCACTAAAAAGCATTCACCTTTAATAATTAAGCCTTTGTATTTTTATAAAGAACAACTCGGATTTATTGTATTTGAAATGAATAATCTGGATCCTTTGATTTATGATATCTTAAGACAACAATTGTCGATTGCTCTTAAAGGATCAAATCTTATGGAAGAGGTAAAACAACATGCACGAATATTAGAAAATGAAGTTGCGCGAAGGACTGAAGATTTAACAAAGACTAATAAGCAGCTTAGAGATGAAATAAAAAAGAAAAAAAGTATTGAAACGGCTTTAATTGAAAGTGAAAAAAATCTTAAATCAATCACCGAAGCTACGCCGGTTTCACTTCTTATTATAAGTTTGAATAATGGACAAATACTATATTCTAACGAGGTGTTTAATAAGACTTTCGGATTTGAATCCGAACGTATCATGAAAATCAAAATATTCGATTTGTTTATTGACAAAAATCATATAGAACATATAGTTGAGCATTTAAAGAATAATGAAAATATAACCAATGTGGAGATTGCAGTACGTCATTCGGATAATTCAGTTTTTTGGGTGCTGGCATCATTTCAAGCTATGGTTTTTCAGGGCAGGAAAAGTTTTATAGCTGGTTTTTATGATATAACGAAACGTAAACAGCTTGAAAAGGAAATACTCGAAATAAGTGATAGGGAGCAAAGCAGGATTGGTCAGGATCTTCATGATGATTTATGCCAGAGATTGGCTGGTATAGCTGCGATGATAACTGCCTTGGAAAATAATTTAAAAATGGATAAATATGATGATTCAAAAAAAGCCGAACAGATTTCTTTGTTTCTAAATGAGGCGATAGTCCAGACTAAAAAGCTTGCAAGAGGATTTTATCCAGTAACACTTGAGAATCATGGTTTGATATACAGCATAGAAGAGCTTGCCAATAATATTAATATGCAACATGATATATCGTGTAAATTTTACTATAATAAAGATATAAAGATAAAGGATAAGTCCGTTGCACTTCATCTTTATCGTATTACACAGGAAGCAGTATATAATGCCGTTAAACATTCAGAAGCGGCTCATATTTTTATTAAGTTAATTAATGATGAAAATTTATTATCTTTGATAATTGAAGACGATGGAAAAGGCTTTAATTGTAATTCGGAAAATCTATCAGGAATGGGATTGAAAATTATGAATTACAGATCAAATATGATAGGTGGTAAAATAACAGTAAAAAGCTCGGATCATGGTACTTCAATTACTTGTATGATTAAAGTTTAGGATAAACACAATATCAAAAAATAATAACAGAGCAATGATTTGTTTTTTTCTTGTTTGAGCTTATCAGTGAAATGCCTTATATTAAAATAGGTGTTAATACTGATTTTAAAAAAGATACATATTGCATATATATTTAACAAATAGAAATATTTCATGATGGGTGATGTGTTTCATAAGTATTTCTGTATTACAATTTTTTAAGGGAACTTAGATTATATGGCCAATATATTGAAGTTCCCTTAATTATTTAAAATCTAATAACAAAAAATAGTTTTGTTTTTTAAATACTAAGAATATACGAATTGAGTAAATAAAATGAGTGATGTCGTCGTAATAGGAAGCATTAATATAGATACTGTTATTCAGGTTGATCAGATTCCTGAGCTTAACGAAGTATCTATGGGTGAGTGGTTTACATATGTGGGTGGGAGAGGAGTCAATCAGGCTGTAGCAGCTTCACGTATGGGAGCATCTGTATCTATAATTGCTACAGTAGGAACCGATAATAATGCATTAACTGCCATAGAAACATTAAAAGCTAATAAGGTTGATACTTTTTATATAAATTTTGAAAGATCATGTCCTACCGGCATTGCCCAGATTACCGTTGATAAAAATGGGAATAGGATTGCTTCAATATCCCAGGGCGCGAATCAGTTTCTTTTGAAAGAAAGAATAGATGAATGCGAAAAATTGATTGCAGAATCCAAAATTGTCCTTATACAGTGTGAGATTCCTATGGATACTATTTTAGAGGCTATTCATCTTGCAAAAAAACATAATGTAAAAGTTATACTTAATAATTCGCCAGTGAGATATTTTGCACGCGATATTTTAAATAAAATCGATTTTATTGTTGTTAGTGAAACGGGATTAAATAAAATGGCAGGTAAATCTGAATCTCATATCGAGAGTATCGAAAAAACCGCCATGGAGATTGCAGATACTACTTTTATAATTCCTCAATCACATAGACAGGTTCTTTTTATATCAAAAGATAAAACAAAAATTTACAAAGCTCCCTATGTAAAAGCTGTTGATAAGACAGGTTATACTGGTGTTTTAAGTGGTACAATTGGAGCACTGGTAGCGCAGGGTAATGATGTTGATGAATCGGTGAAATTCGCGACTGTTGCTATGGCGCTTTCCACAAAAAATTACGGAGCGCAGCCATCAGCACCTTATAAACTCAGTGTGGAAGCTTTTATGAAATGCGCTGAAGAGGAAGAGGTGTATATTCAAAAAAAGATAAAGAGGCTTAAAGAAAAGGCAAAAGAGATAAGGATTGAGATAATTAGAATGCTTGATAAGGCAAGATCCGGTCATCCCGGAGGATCGTTGTCTGCAACCGAGATTATAACAACATTGTTTTTTGAAAAATTGAAGCATAATCCTAAGAATCCTAACTGGGAGGAACGTGATCGTTTTATTTTGTCAAAGGGTCATGCTTGTCCAGCGCTGTACGCTGCTTTAGCATTGTCAGGATACTTTGAAAAAAAACATCTTAAGACTTTGCGGGAATTTGGATCAATACTTCAAGGACATCCAGACAGAAAACATACGCCGGGAGTTGAGGTGTCAACTGGTTCACTTGGACAGGGACTTTCTATGGCTAATGGTATGGCTATAGCAGGGAAATTGCTTAAAAAAAATTTCAGGGTTTTTTGCTTGTTATCTGATGGAGAATTGGAGGAGGGGCAGATATGGGAAGCAGCTATGACAGCCTCAAGTAAGAAACTTGATAATCTGTGTGCGATTGTTGATTTCAATGGTATTCAGCTTTCCTCAACATTAGCAAATGTTAAAGCAGGTATTGAGCCAATCGGTGAAAAATTTGCAGCGTGTGGATGGAATGTAATAAATGTTGATGGTTACGATATAAGGGAAATATTATCAGGTCTGGAGCTTGCAGAAAAAGAAAAAGGAAGACCTACAGTGCTTATAGCATTTACATTAAAGGGGAGGGGAGTTTCTTTTATGGAAAGGAATGTTTCATATCATGGGAAAGTCCCTTCACATGAGGAGTGTGAAAAAGCAATTGAAGAAATTTTAAATACCGGTGATTTAGATGAAAATATCAGAGCATGTGATTTATCCGTTTGAGAAAGAAGAATCTTTAAGGACAAGATACGGTGAAACTTTAGCAAAACTCGGTGAACACAACAGCAATATAGTTGTACTTGATGCCGATCTGTCCTCTTCTACACAAACGATAATTTTTAAAAAAAAATATCCTCAAAGGCATTTTGATATAGGTATTGCCGAAGCAGATATGATGGGGACAGCAGCTGGTTTATCTACAACACAGTTGATTCCTTTTGCTAGCTCTTTTGCGATGTTTGCAATAGGTAGGGCTTATGAGCAGATAAGGAATGCTATAGCGTATGCTGATCTGCCTGTAAAAATTGTTGCTACCCATGCAGGGATTACTGTTGGTGAGGATGGAGGATCTCATCAGATGATTGAAGATATTGCTATGATGAGGGTCCTGCCAAATATGAATGTAATTGTCCCTGTGGATGCAGTAGAAACCGAAGAGGTTATTAAATTTATTGTTGACTTTAAGCATCCTGTTTATGTAAGATTACCAAGAGATAAATTCCCGGTAATATACAACGAGAAATATTCTTATAATTTTGGTAAATGGGACATTGTTGTAAATAATGGAAGCGATGTTGTTATTTTTGCATGTGGTCTTATGGTAAGTTCCGCAATGTCAGCCTCAGAAAAACTTTTAGAGGATAATATAAAAGCGACTGTAATTAATGCTTCAACGATTAAGCCTCTGGATGAAGATATGATTTTAAAAACTGCAAAGGATGCAAAAATCATTGTGACTGTGGAAGAAGCTTTGATTGCCGGTGGGTTAGGCGGAATGATAGCAGAATATGTTAGTGAAAATTGTCCAAAAACCGTTTTACGGATCGGTATAAATGACAGATTTGGACAGTCTGGCAAACCTGCCGAGTTATTAGAACATTATGAATTGACTGTTGCACATATAAAAGATAAAATATTAAACAAATGGAATTCAATTAATAAATAAGCAAGGATTAAAAAATATGAGTAGATATTTAATGGGGTACGATATAGGTAGTTCCTCGATAAAGGCGTCGGTTATAGATATTGAGAGCGGTAAACTTGCCGCATCTGCGTCATCGCCTGATAGAGAAATGGATATAATTTCTATACAAAAAGGTTTTGCTGAGCAAAATCCTGAGGATTGGTGGAATCATGTTAAATTGGCAACCGCCAAAATTAAGAATCAATCCGGTATCGATCTTAAACAGGTGGAGGCTATCGGTATTTCATATCAGATGCATGGGTTAGTTGTTGTTGATAAGGATTTAAGTGTATTAAGGCCAGCGATCATATGGTGTGACAGTAGGGCAGTTGAAATTGGAGATAAAGCATTTATAAAGATCGGCAAGGATAAATGTTTTGAAAGGCTTTTGAATTCTCCCGGAAATTTTACTGCATCAAAATTAAAATGGGTCAAGGAAAATGAGCCTGATATTTATAAAAAGATTTATAAAATAATGCTGCCTGGTGATTATATTGCAATGAAATTTACAAATGAGATATTAACCAGTTATACAGGATTATCTGAAGGAATATTCTGGGATTATAAGAATAATAATACCGCGGATTTTCTTCTTGATGAATATAAGATACAGAGTGACCTCTTGCCGGCTGTAAAATATTCGTTTTCAGATCAAGGTAGCATAACTGATATTGTAGCCGATGAGCTGGGATTTAAAAAAGGGATAAAGATTACCTATAGAGCAGGTGATCAGCCTAACAATGCGTTTTCGCTTAATGTACTTGATCCCGGGCAGATTGCAGCAACAGCAGGTACATCTGGAGTAATCTATGGTATACTTGATAAACCTGCTTTTGATCCTGAAGGAAGAGTTAATGTATTTATTCATGTAAATCATAAAAATGATTCTCCAAGATATGGAGTATTATTATGTCTTAATGGCACTGGTATACTTTATAGATGGCTTAAAAATAATTATAACATTTCGCCTAATGCTAATTTATCTTATGATGAGATGAATAGCTTTGCATCAAAGTCACCTGCAGGAGCATTGGGGCTTTTTATACTGCCTTATGGTAATGGTGCAGAAAGAACGTTGCAAAATAAAAATATCGGTGCATCAATAAATGGGCTTAATTTTAATATTCATTCTCATTCGCATATATTAAGAGCAGCACAGGAAGGTATAATTTTTGGATTGAATTACGGATTTAAAATAATGAAAAAAATGGATGTCAAGATTAATACTATTAAAGCTGGAATGACGAATATGTTTTCAAGCGATTTATTTCAAAAAATATTCGCATCGGTTACGGGAGTCCCTCTTGAGCTTTATAATACTGATGGCTCTCAGGGGGCTGCTAGAGGAGCAGGTGTTGGAGCTGGCATATACAATTTGAAGAATGCATTTGATGGGCTAAAAAAAATAAAAGTTGTGGAGCCGGATATTAAATTAATTGAAGAATATAAGTCGATTTATGAAGAATGGTTTAATATATTGCAAAAACAATTAATAAATTAAGGAGTGATTTATGAAGGAGTATTTTCCTGAAATAAAAAAAATTAAATATGAGGGAAGAGATTCTAAAAATTTGCTTTCATTTAAGGAATACAATCCTGATGAAAAAGTAATGGGTAAAACCATGAAGGAACATTTAAGGTTTGCTGTGGCTTATTGGCATACTTTTTGTGGTAGTGGGGTTGATATATTTGGTACTATACCAACGATGAAAAGACCCTGGGAGGAAGGTAAAGATAAAATCGAAGTAGCACTTAATAAAGCAAGAGCAAATTTTGAGTTCCTGCAGAAACTCGGTGTTGAGTTTTATTGTTTTCATGACAGGGATGTCTCTCCTGAGGGCAGTAGTCTAAAAGAAACAAACGATATGTTTGATGTTGTTATAAAAAATTTAAAACAACTTCAAAATGATACTGGGATTAAGTTGCTGTGGGGTACGGCTAATTTATTTTCTAATCCGCGTTATATGTGTGGTGCGTCAACAAATCCTGATGCTCATGTTTTTGCTTATGCTGCAAGCCAGGTTAAAAAAGCTATGGAAGCAACATTGGAGCTTGGTGGTCAAAATTATGTTTTCTGGGGTGGACGAGAGGGATATCAGACTCTCCTTAATACAGACATGAAAAGAGAGCTTGACCACATGGCGGCTTTTTTGACAATGGCGGTTGAATATAAAAAGAAAATAGGATTTAACGGAACGTTATTAATAGAGCCAAAACCAAAAGAACCTACAAAACATCAATATGATTTTGATAGTGCTACGGTACTTAATTTTTTGAGACAGTATAATCTTTATGATGAATTTAAATTAAACATTGAAAGCAATCATGCAACTCTTGCAGGTCATACATTTGAGCATGAATTGCAGACAGCATCCATTGCTGGAAAACTTGGCTCTATAGATGCCAATATTGGTGATTTATTGTTAGGGTGGGATACCGATCAATTTAACCTTGATATAAAGGAAACTACTCTTGCAATGCTTGTTGTATTAAAACAAAACGGGCTTTCACCAGGTGGTCTTAATTTTGACGCTAAATTACGACGTGAATCTATTGACCTTGAAGATGTATTCATCGCTCATATTTCAAGTATGGATGCTTTTGCAAAGGGTTTAAAAATAGCAGCAAAAATTATTGAAGATAAAGTTATAGATGATTTTGTCAGATCTCGCTATTCAAGCTATGACAGCGGCATAGGTGAAAAAATCGAATCAGGTAAGACAAGTTTTGCTGAGCTAGAGGAATGGATACTAAAAAATGGAGAACCTGTGTCAAAATCTGGCAAGCAGGAAAAACTCGAATCAATTTTTAATAGCTATCTTTAATTAATAAAAACATCAAGGAATAAAAAATGGCAAAAGATGCAATTATGTCAAAATCATTTTATTCCCATCACAGTGCATGGGGAAGTTATTCTTCATTTGTCTTGGGCAAGATCGGACGCGGAGGTGGCTTTGTTTTAAATGACGTTCAACCTCCGTATACCAACATATATATTGGCTACAGGAAGGGTAAGGATAAACCTAAACTTTTGCCGTTTTTTTCTGATGTGAAGTATGGTATAGGGGAAGAAAATTACCGTGAAGTAGAAAATGAATCTTCTGCTAAATGGTGCAAGAAAAACGCAAGTGTTTTTAAAGAAACGGAAATTAAACGCCAAATGAAATGGGCAACGGAAAAATGGATTGCTGAAGATTTGTCATTAAGTATAATTACAGGATTTAGCAAAATCCCTGATCCAAAAAAAATAAGCAGAGCAGAAAAAAGATTTTATTTTTGTCCGGCTATTTTTATTCAGTTGGAATTTGACAATAGCAAAGGTAAGGATGAAATGATTGGCATTTTTGGAATGCAGGGTACAAGAAGGCCATTATCGGATCATAGTAATTCTTTATTATGTGGTATGGCTTATGAAGGAAGGTATGGATTCGCTGCATTACAGGATAATGATATAAGGGAGAATGTTTCCTGGAATATAGTTTCAAGTATATTTGAAAATGAAGAAACAATAGCAAGGCTTGCATTTGAGGGAGGATTGTCATTTAAAATTCCTCCGGGAATAAAAAAAACCTATACAATCGCTTTGGCGGTTTATCAGGATGGCAATGCAACAACTGGAATCAAGACCGAATATTATTATTCAAAATATTTTAACGATCTTGAAGATGTGCTTTATTTTGCGTTGTCAAATTTTGATAGATATAATAAACTTGCCTCTGACAGAGATAATGAACTTGATGCATCTGGGCTTAATGAATACAAGAAATTCATGATTTCTCATTTTACAAGAAGTTATATGGCTAATACGCAGTTTTTAATAGATAAAAACAAGAAGCCTTATTTTGTTGTTAATGAAGGCGAATATCAACTTATGAATACTCTTGATTTAGTTGTTGATCAAGCTTTCTGGGAGATAAATTATACTCCATGGACAGTAAAGAATGAACTTGAGAGTTTTAAAAAATATTATAGCTATACCGATTATCTAGTTTATAGTAATAATGAAAAAAAGAATGGTGAAATTTCTTTTTGCCATGACCAGGGTATTGCAAATGGATTTACTCGTAAAGGATATTCTGCTTATGAAAGGGGTGGGTTAACCGGGTGTTTCAGTTATATGAGTCATGAACAGATATTAAATTGGCTTATAACTGCGTCATTATACGGCATAATATTGAAAGATTCAGGTTGGCTTAAAAAAAATTTTAAGTTTTTCTTAAAAATATTTAATTCCATTATGGTAAGAGATGAAAATGGCGATGGTATCATGGATAAAGACTCTTCGCGATGCGAAGGAGGATCTGAGATAACGACCTATGATAGCCTTGATGCGAGTTTGGGTCAGGCAAGAAATAATCTCTATCTTGCTGTCAAGACATGGGCTGGTTATGTTTGTCTAGAGAATATTTTTAAAATGTTAAAGAAAGATAAATTTGCTTTAATGGCAATGGATAGAAGCAAGTTATGTGCTTCAAGCATTATATCGAAGTTTGATAAAAAATTGGGGTATATTCCGGCTGTATTTGAAAAAAATAACAAATCAAAAATAATTCCTGCCATAGAAGGTTTGATCTATCCATACTTTATAGGTGATGTGGATGCTGTTTCAGATAATGGAAGATATGGTGATTTGGTAAAAACACTTAAAAATCATTTGGGGAAAGTACTTATTGCTGGCTCGTGTATTAATGCAAAAAGTGGTGGCTGGCAGTTATCATCGACAAGTAAAAATTCATGGATGAGCAAGATAATAATAAATCAGTATATTGCAGAGAAAATATTAAAGATCAAGGCAAAAGATTGGGAGAAATGGGATAGAGTCCATTGTTCGTGGCAACAGAATGGTTGCTCATTATTTGCTGCTACTGATCAGATAAACAGTGATAATGGTAAAGATATGGGCAGTAGGCTTTATCCTAGGCTTGTTACGTCAATACTCTGGCTGAAATATTAATATTGTAAAACTTGTTAACAAAATAAATATATTATTTCATTTATTATATTTGAAATGTCATTAAATTACCACAATTATTTACAATTGAAATACCTTAGGTGTATAATCATATAATTTGTATGATTATTTTATAACTTATACTTCATAGTATTCCTCTGTCTACTAAATTTGTATATTAAAATAAAGTATGAAATAATGAAATTTTAACACAATATTTAAGGCGTAATAATCCGAGCGGGTGGAAGAAATGTTTATATATTTGCAATTGTTAGTTTTATGAGAGAATGTTGTGAGCTTAAATTATTAATCTGATTTATGAAAAGTAATTTCTGTTAAATAATATTTATCATTAAAAGTTAAAGAGTATAAAAATTTTCCATACAATTGTGGCATTATTTCTTTATTTTTATTAATTTTCATTATTTTTGTTCCAATTTTTTTTATATATAATGAATAAAACCGTTTAAATATTCTTTCAACTCTTTCTATCCTCTTATTACTCAGTTTTAAAAAATGAAAATATAATTCCAGTAATTTCCTTACAATTACCGAAATGCTGTATGCATGCATTGTCCCCTGGATGTGCTTGATTTTCCTAAATAATATTTTATCAATATGAACATTAGTGTCAACATCCCAATTTACAGTCGGATATTTTGATATTTCAGTAGCTTCTTCAATATTATATTGGTATTTATCGAGAATGTGGACCGTAATCTTCAAAATATATATAATTGTTTTTGACAGACTTTTATTCAATCTGTAAGAAAGATCTTTAATTTTACTTTTTAACTCTTTGTTTAAAACAAAATGAAAATTGTGCGTTTTATTTTTTTCTTTTTTAATCATATCATTCACCTCAAAAAGTATTAATATACTTAAATGTGAAATTCCATTACAAAAAATCGAAAATTTAATGATGATTTTTCAAATTTTATTCATGACTGAAACAAAAAATAATAAGTTTATATAATTTAAAAATATTTTCTTTTTTACTATTATTGTGATAATATTTTACCATGCTCAAGAATAAATTAAGGCTTATTAAAACTGCAATAAAAGCTTCTTTAAAGTCTTATTCTCCTTATTCAAATTATAAAGTAGGTGCCGCAGTGCTTACTTATAACAACAAAATATTTAGCGGTACAAATATTGAAAATGCCTCATATGGACTTACGTTGTGTGCTGAAAGAATCGCCGTATTTAAAGCAGTATCAGAAGGTTTTAAAAAAATCATTGCAATTGCTATTGCTACAAAAGACGGTGCATTTCCATGCGGTGCATGCAGACAGGTATTGTATGAGTTTGGTCCTGATATGATTGTTATAATTGTTGATTTTAATGGTAATATTATAAAAGAGACTAATTTAAAAAATCTGTTGCCAGATGCATTCTGCATATAGTTACTTTTTTATTCTAAAAAATAATTTATTAATAAAACATTGTTCATATCTTATTTTAATAGTTTTTACCGTATTATTTTAAAATATTAAATTATAAATTTTAAATATCACAATAAAT
>CAZHHK010000072.1:0-16885 GCA_964531405.1 uncultured Spirochaetales bacterium
ATAAATATATAATTGATACAAATTTGTCAAATGGTTTAATATTTGACAGAAGCAAATACCTAAAGAGGAGAATATTATGAAAACGATAAAACTAGTTTTTATAGTTATGATTTCTATATTAATAACAATAAATGTTTTTTCTAACAATACTGAACATAAAAAAATCAGGGTAGCTGTTTTAAATTTTAGTACAAAAGGAGATATAAACCCAAATGTAGCAGATGCTGTTGTTGAAAATTTAATTACGTCATTAATAGATTCGGGTTATTTTGAAGTAGTTGAAAGAAATCAACTCAATGCTGGAATGCAGGAATTAAAATTGCAATCATCAGATGATTTCAATGATAATATAAGAAAAGAATTGGGTAAACTATATGGCGTTGAAATGGTTATTTTAGGTAGTGTCACCAAGATTGGTAATAATATAACGATAAATACAAGAGGAATAGAAGTGGAATCCGGTAATGCAAATTTTGCCAAGAATCTTATTACTGATTCGGAAAACAACATACCTTATTTAATACCACTGCTCGTTGATATTATAAGCGGCAAAAAAATAGATGTAAAAGCACTGGATCAGGATAAGATTAAAGAAATTCAAAATGAAACTAGCAAAGTAATTGAAGACAAAAAAATAGAAAATAAAAAGGAAGTGGAGGAAGAAAAATTAAAAGAAGTCGCACCTGACAATGCAAAAGACAAAATTTTGCTTGGAAAATTAGAGGGATGGGACAATGAATCAAAAACTTTTTATATGGATGAAGTTAAAAACTTAAAGGATCCAAAATTTAGAGAAATAATAATTGAAACTGAAAAAAACAGCGTTAAAATAAAATATTTTAAAATATGGTTTGATGACTGGGATGATGATCTGATATTGGACAAAAATATAGCTTTAGGGAATGAAATAAATAATTTCAGTGTTAATACAACCAATAAAAAAGGCGAAGCAAGAGTTGTAAAGAAAATCAAAATCAAATTTGATGTTGACGATGATTCTGATGAAAATGCAATTGTCAATATTTATGGAATTAAATAAAAAATTTTAGATTTTTTTTAACAGGGACTTATCTTAAAGAATACCAGTCCCTGTTTTTTTTAATCAAATAATCATTGATGCAATATTGTTTTATTAAAATCCATTATTTTACTACATTCTTTATTTTAAAATTTATTTTTCAAAACTTTTAGCGACCAGGGAATTCATTTTATATTATTCCTCATTTTTATATTATAAATTTAAAAATTACATATATTTTGTAATTAAAAATATTTAATATTAATCGATAATAATAGTATAATAATAAACTAAAAAAGGCTCATCCTATGCATGAATATAAAGGCAAAACCTTATTAATAATCGGAGCCGGGCTACTTCAGGTTCCAGCAATAACAATAGCAAATGAACTTGGATTGAAAACTGTAGTTACCGATTACAATCCCGAAGCTCCAGGAATGAAAATAGCTGATTACCCTGTTGTAATGTCAACACGAGATATTGATGGAACGGTAAGGGTTATAAAAGAACTTAATAAAAAAGTAAAAATAGATGGGGTTATTACAGTAGGCACCGATGCTTCGATGACTGTAAGTGCTGTTGCAAATGCATTAAACCTGCCAGGCATAGAGTTTGAAAATGCGCTCGCCGCAAGCAACAAACTCAAAATGAGAGAGCGGTTCGAAAAATTCAATGTGCCTTCGCCAAAATTCTACAAATGCTGGAGCCTTAAAGATTTAAAAAACATATCTAATCTTCTCGATTACCCTATGGTCATAAAACCCATAGACAACATGGGTGCTCGCGGAGTAATGAAAATAGAGAATGAATCCATGCTTGAAATGGCATTTTACAATGCGAAGAATGCAAGCCCATCAGGAGAACTCATCGTTGAAGAATATATGAAGGGTGCTGAATTATCCATAGATGCATTAATTTATAACAACGAAATCTATATTACCGGAATAGCAGACAGGATCATAGAGAGAGAACCTTATTTCATCGAACTCGGACATGTTATGCCATCCTGCCTGCCTGAAGAAAAAATAAACGATGCAGTTGAAGTATTTAAAAAAGGTATCAAGGCTCTCGGATTAAATATCGGCGCTGCAAAAGGCGATATCAAAGTTACAGATGAAGGAGCAAAAATCGGAGAGATAGCGGCAAGATTATCAGGAGGATTCATGTCGGCATATACCTACCCTTATTCTTCAGGGGTAAATTTAATTCACAATGCAATAGATATAGCACTTGGATATCCTCCTCATAATCTTATACCTACTGCAAACCGTGTTTCTATAGAAAAAGCAATTATACCAGCACCGGGAATTATAAATGAAATTATTGGTATCGATGAAGCATTATCGATTGCCGGAGTCAAAAATATTTTTTTACATGTTAACATAGGCGACGAAGTAAAAGACCCAAAAAACAATGTAGAAAAAGCTGGCAACTTCATCGTAGTAAAGGATACAAGAGAAGAAGCATGGGAGACAGTCAGAGAGGTCGAAAAAACTATTAAAATCATCACCGAACCAGATGGTATTATATCATGGCAGGAAATCAAACGAAGGGCAAGGGAAAAATTTAATCGATCATGCTTTGTATGCGAAGAATGCAATGGCATAGAATGCAAAGGGAAATTCCCGGGTATCGGAGGTATAGGCAACGGCAATGCTTTTATAAGGAATTACCGCGACCTGTCAAGAATATTGATAAAGACAAAGAACATCCATAATGTCACCTTAACGGATTGTCAGTCAAATTTCTTCGGGATAAAACTTGACCTGCCACTTATAGCTGCACCAATAACGGGATGTGATATAAACCTTGGTGGAATGATATCCGAACTTGAATATGATATAGAGCTTGTTAATGGATGCAAGGATGCAGGGATCATAGGATGTGTCGGTGATGGGGCACCACAGGAATTATACAAAATCGGATTAGAATCCATAAAAAATGCCGGCGGCTTCGGCGGTATAATTTTTAAGCCACGAGCCAATCAAAATGATATTTTAAAACGCATAGAAGCTGCTAATAAAACCGGTGTTAAATTTTTAGGCATTGATATCGATGCTGCAAATTTTGGCACCATGGATTTATTCAATCAAAGAGTCGAACCAAAAACGGTGGATCAACTTAAAGAACTCATTAATGCTTCAAAAGTCCCATTTATCATCAAAGGTATAATGTCAACAGAAGATGCCTTAAATGCAGTTAAAGCAGGAGCCGATGCCATAGTTGTAAGCAATCACGGAGGCAGGATTACCGATAATCACCCTTCATCTATTTCAGTGTTATCTGATATTGTTAAAGCAGTTAAGGATAAAATAAAAATTATTTTTGACGGTGGAGTAAGAAGCGGTGAAGATATATACAAGGTAATAGCAATGGGAGCCGATTATGTGATGATAGGCAGACCTTTTTGTACGGCAGTAATGGGAGGTAACCGTAAAGGTGTAAACATACTTGTAAAAAAATACAAAGAACAACTTAAAAAAATAATGCTATTAACAGGCTGTGCTAATCTGGATTCAATCAATAAAGAAAGCCTGGTTTGTCCCGATTTTAATAATATAAATTTGGATTTTAATAACAACAATAAAAAATATTATGGAAAATCGGTTTTTACATTAACATTTTGATTTTTTATTGATGCACATATATTCGATTTCCATTTCACTCAATTTGTTTTTGTGTTTAATAATAAATCCGGCTTTTTTTAACATTTCATCCAGAAGAAAATCAAAAGTACTGTATTCATCTTTGATATGATAAATAATTTCTTTCTTAAAACTGGCACCAATTCTATCTGTCATTAAATCAATATATTGCTCAAATTTCTTATCATACTCCGCTGGCTCAAAATTAAAAACAACATCAAAAAGATAAAACTTACCATCCTTCTTTAATATATCTGCAATATTGTTTAAAGCAATCATTTTCCAGAAATCAGGCAAATGATGCAAAGCTGCTGATGTGATTACCGCATCTATATCTTCATCCAGTTTATTCAATGATAAAAATCCAGCATTAATAAATTCAATATTTTTTCTGTTTAATTTATTTGCCTTCAAACTGGCATAATCAAGCATGCCTCTAGAAATATCAACAGCAAATGCTTTTTTGACAAATTTTGATAATTCCAGAGTTACCCCACATGTACCGCAACCTATATCCATAACAACATCATCTTTGCTTAAATTTAAAAGATCAACAATATGTTTTGCTTCATTTGCATAATTTCTGAACTTCTGATGATTTAGATCATAATTTTCAACAATCTTAATATCAGAATAATCTACAGAACAAATTTTATATTCATCAAACAGCCATTCATTCTTCATAATACGACTCCAATTAATTTATGATAGAATTATAATATTTAATTTTAAAAATCAATTATTTATATAAAATTGGTAAAAAAGCTTATCATTAAAGACTTATTAATATATTATTGTAAAAAAGGAGACATTTTATGTCAATAACTCATGTGGAAGGCAAGGATATTAAAAAAATATTCATATTTGCGCTAAGTACATGTATCTGGTGTAAAAAAACAAAGGCTTTATTAAACGATCTTGGTGTAAGTTATGATTATATCGATGTAGACCAATTGGATGATAAAGAAAAAGAAAAAGTAAAAAAAGATTTAAAAAAATGGAATTCTTCCGGCTCATACCCGACAATTGTTATAGATAATAAAAAATGCATAAAAGGCTATGAACCTGATGAAATAAAGGAATGCCTTGGTTTATGAATATTGAAATCGATGAAAAAACATTGGATGATTATTATCAAAAATTAAAAAAAGAAACCGAAGCCGGAGGGTATTTCCTCAATCCTGATGTTAATTTTACAAAGGATTTAATAAAAGGATTACTTATTAACGAAAAAAGATACGGCTACCAGGCATGTCCCTGCAGACTTGCAGCAAATAATAAAGAAAAAGATCTTGATATAATCTGCCCGTGCTACTACAGAGATCCTGATCTTGATGATTATGATACATGCTTTTGCGGCTTGTATGTTACTAAAAAAGTTGTGGAAGGTTTAAAACAGATTAAAAGCATTCCTGAGAGACGAAATTTAAAAAAAAGGAAAATAATGATGAAAACAAATATTAAAACCCTAGCCTATCCTGTCTGGAGATGCAACGTATGCGGCTACTTAAGCGCCAAAGATCACCCACCGGAAATATGCCCTATCTGTAAAGCAAAGAAAGAAAGATTTGAGAGATTCATGTAGCATGGAAAAAAAATTAAATTTTAAAAATCATCTTTTTTTATTTGATATAGACGGCACCATACTCGATACAAAGGGAGCCGGTAAACATTCATTTGTCAGCGCATTTGAAAAAGTCAATAATTTGAAAGTTGACACAGAAATTAATTTTCTCGGTGGAATAGACAATGTAATCTTCAAAAATCTGTACAGGCACTACAATCTGAATATAGATAATTATGATGATAGCTGGAATAAATTCAAAAAAGAATATATAACAAATTTATCCAAAGCCTGCAATAATTCACATAACTGGGAGTTATTCAATAAAGCTGATTATGCAATAAAACTGCTTTACAAAATTTCAAATATCGGTCTTGTTACAGGTAATATAAAAGAAGGTGCTATGATAAAATTAAAACAATTTAAACTTTCAAAATATTTTAAGACTGGCTCTTATGGAGATGATGCACAGGATAGAGATCTACTTGTAAAAAATGCAATAATTAATTGCAAAAATAAATTTAAAATCAATTTTCCTGATAAAAATATATATTTATTTGGAGATACTTACAAAGATGTTGAGAGCGCTCTATCAAACAATATTACTCCGGTATTGATAGACCCTTGCAAAAAAAACAAAAATCATTCTTCCACATGGTGCATAAAATATCATGGCTCATTTGAATTCATAGAAATATTTTTGCAGGAAATAAATCTCAATTCACCAAGAAAAGAAATATTGTATTTTTGCTAAAATTAAGATTCGGGATGAGCTGATTTGAACAGCCGACCCCTTGCCCCCCAGACAAGTGCGCTAACCGGGCTACGCCACATCCCGAAAGTTTTATCTTAAATTAATAATTAATTTTTAGCAATATATTATTTTTAATTAATACAAAGAACAAAAAATTAACCTTGACACTGAAAATATAAAAGAATAATATTTAATAAATAATATGATCGGTAAAACAAGCGGTAAATTTAAAAATTCATGGTTCCTTGAAGGCACTTTGGCTAATGGAAAATCATGGATCATACCCATTGACAAAGACCCCTTTATTATAGGCAGGAATGAAGACTGCAATTTATATCTATCATCAAATAATATATCCAGAAATCATGCTGAAATTTATTTTAATGGCAGTTCAATAATGCTCCGGGATTTAAAAAGTACAAACGGGACTTTCATAAATGGAAAAAAAATATCCGATGCCGTATTATTAAACAACGGTGATAAAATTTCTTTCTCAAATATTGAATTTAAAATAATGCTAAAAAGCCAGTCAGCAGAGGAAAAAACAGGAACCTTCGCATATAAAAAAGATGATCCAAAAAACAGTTTTATCACTCAATTTGATCTATCAAAAAGAGAAGAGGAAATCCTCTATCTAATAATGCAGGGCAAATCAACAAAAAAAATTGCAGAAATACTTTTTATATCAATAGGTACGGCTAAAAACCACGTCCTTAATATCTTTAAAAAAACCGATACGCATTCCAAATTCGAGCTTTTAACATTATACAATGATTTTTTAAAAACCAGTGAAAAAAAATAAAAATAATTATTTAAACATTTCTTCAATTTCTTTGTTATATTTCTGCATAACAATATTTCTTTTTATTTTTAAGGAATGTGTCATTTCATCACCGGGCTTAAATGGCTGAGTCAACAATTTTAAATATGTTATTCTTTCATAATCTCTAAAACCATTTTTGGAATTTATTTTTGATCTAATTAATTCTTTGTACATATTTATGATAGTCTCATTATTGCATAGATCATTCATATTTTTATAACGAATATCATTTTTATCAGCATACTCAAATAAATTAGCTTCATCTGGCACTATCAAAGCCCCAAGCACTTTTTTGTCCTGACCTACAACCATTATCTGATGGATCAAGGGACTTTCAAGCAGTTTATCCTCAATAGGTTGGGGTTCTACATTCTCCCCTCCTATCAATACAATTGTATCCTTTGCCCTACCAGTTAATTGCAATTCACCTGTAATAGTCATTCTACCAAGATCACCGGTATTAAGCCAGCCATCTTTTGATATAACGGCTTTTGTTTTTTCCGGGTCTTTATAATATCCCGCCATTACATTATCACCTTTTATATAAACAATCCCCATTTCAGATTGGTTTTTAAGAGGATTACCATTTTCATCTCCAATCTTTATCTGTATACCGGGTGACGGAGGTCCAACGGTCATGGGGACTTTCCTATGAAAAGTCCTAACACCTATTACAGGGGCTGTTTCAGTAAGACCCCAGCCTTCAAGTATCTCGAGTCCTATTGCACAGTAAAATTTATCTACATAAGTCGGTAATGCTCCTCCCCCCGAAATTGGTCCCCTTAAAAATCCGCCAGTTCTTTCTCTGATTTTTTTAAAAACCAGTATATCACCCAATAAATAAAGAAACCAGAATAAAACAATAACAATTAAGGCACGTATTTTATTAAAAATTGAAAATAAAATAAAAGGTTTTTTAAATAACGGCATAAGATTTTTTATTATTTTAATCGAATCCGTATAGATAATACCAATTTTCAAGAAAAATTTCAAAAGTGCATATCTAAATTTAGAACTATTTTTAACATTATTCATAATCCCAAGGCAAAGAGCTTCCCAAATCCTTGGGACAGCGACCATAAATGTCGGTTTTATCTCTGCAAAATCAGGAAGCAGATATTTTGCAACCGGTTTAGAATAACCCATTGTACCATAAGTAGCCATTATTATATATTCTAAAGTTCGTTCAAAAACATGCCATACAGGCAAAACACTAAGCCATCTTTCATCATCCGTTATTTCTATAACATCCGGTAAACTTCTGACATTCTGCATAATATTTTTATGTGTAAGCATTACTCCTTTTGGATTTCCTGTAGTCCCTGATGTATAAATTATAGTTACTATATCTGTTTCTTTTATTGAGCTTCTTATCGATTTAAGTTTTTTTTCATATTTTTTAACAAATTTATCACCATTTTTTAATAATTCATCATAACTATAAAGCTTTAAACCAACAGGTTTCTTCATTTTAATTTTTTTAACTTCGCCGTTTAAAAGAATAACATGCTTAATTTTTTTATTATTCTTTAAAATAGTTATGACTTTTTCTGCCTGTTGAACATCCTCAACAATACAATATCTTGCATCGGAATGTTTTAAGATATATGTCAATTCAACAATCGTTGAATCCGATCCTCTTGGCACATCTATAGCTCCAAGACTAATTATTGCCATATCGGTTATAAGCCACTTATACATATTTTCAGATATAATAGCAACTTTTTCATTTTTCTTTATACCTATACTATAAAAACTCGCAGATAACCTCTCAACCATATCAACAAATTCATTGTAACTTATCGATTGGATTTTTTCATTTTCTCTATATTTTAAAAAGCTCTTGTTACCATATTTATTTTTTGAATTATACATTACATCAACAAGTGTTTTTAAGTTTTCAAACATAAAGCTCTCCAATTCTTGTTAATATTAGCTATGATATGACTTAATAAATACAATGTCAAGTTTTTTAAATATTTCCATATTTTATTAATAATTTGTACAAAATCATCATAAAAGCATACAATTATTATAACAAGGAATAAATATTATTAATCTATTTTATTTCCATTTACAAATATATTAAAAAAATATATTTATAAATTATTAGATCATTTATGGGGTGACTTCATTATGAAAAACAAATTATATAAAGATATTATGTGGTCCAAAGAAATTGAAAAAAAAATTAACTCAATCGTAGAAAAAATTAATGATTCATTTAAAAAAGATGATAACATTTCTCATATACATAAATATCCTCTTCCTTCAAAGGATAAAATAATAAATATAATTGATATGCTTTTTGATATTATTTACCCGGGGTATTTTTGTTATGATGAAGTAAACAATATAAATATTAATTTTTATATAGGGAAAAAAATATCTGATATACTTGATATTCTATCACAAGAAATTGCTAAAAGCTTCAGGCATGAACATATTATAAAAAATAATGTTTGTGAATTATGTGATGAATCAACTGAAAAAGGAATTGAAGCTTCCTTATATCTTTTGGAAAACATACCAACGTTGAGAAAAATGTTATCCAAAGATGTCAAATCAGCATATGATGGTGATCCAGCAGCAAAATCATTCAATGAGATAATATTCAGTTATCCCGGGTTGTATGCTATTACAGTTCACCGGATCGCGCATTTATTATACAAAAAGGATATTCCATTAATACCGAGGATAATGTCTGAATATTCCCACAGTCTGACAGGTATAGACATACATCCTGGAGCGCAAATAGGTGAAAATTTTTTTATTGACCATGGGACCGGAGTTGTAATAGGAGAGACATGTGTAATAGGTAATAATGTAAAAATTTATCAGGGAGTTACGCTCGGAGCCTTAAGTTTTCCAAAAGATGAAAAAGGGAATCTCATTAAAGGACTGCAAAGGCATCCAACCATAGAAGATAACGTTACAATTTATTCTGGAGCTACAATACTAGGCGGAAAAACTGTCATAGGTAAAAATTCTGTTATCGGTGGTAATGTATGGATAGTATCAAGCATACCACCAAATTCTAAGGTTATGCTTGCAGACACAGATAAAAACCTTATAATAAAACAGTAAAAAATAAATTAGACTTAAAAGTATTACATATTATTCTCTAAAACACTCAATCAAAAATATATTTGTAATGTTATAATTTATTATCATTTTTATTTCTAAATTGAGTATTTTAGCACAAAAGGTTATTTTTCTTTTTTGTCTTTAAATAAAACTCTGATAGGTATACCTTTGTAACCAAATTTTTCTCTAACTTTATTAATGATATATTGCTTATAATTATTATGCAATAAATCCTTATTATTAATAAAAAATACGAACTCTACTGGTTTAATGCTCGTTTGAGTACCATAATAAATTTTTAATACACCTTTTTTACTCGAAGGTGAATACTGCTTTATCACTTCCTGAATAAAATCATTAATCCTGTGAGTTTCGATCCTCTTAGTTAATTCATTGTAAATACCTATGGAAGTTTTAAGCAATTTATCTATACCCTCCCCTGTTACTGCAGAAACCGGAATAATCGGGGCATAATCTATAACCGGAAATTTAAAAAGGAGTTTATCTTTTTTTTCCTCAAATGATATTTTTTCATTTTTTAAAAGATCCCACTTGTTTAAAACTATTATTAACCCCTTATTGCTTTTAACAATCTGATCGGCTATTTTTTTATCCTGATCCGACACATCTTCCAGTGAATCAATAACCAAATAAATCAAATCGGCGATTTCAATGCTTTTTAAAGCCCTTTTAACAGAATAATACTCAAGATCTTCGACAACATTTTTTTTTCTACGTATCCCTGCTGTATCAAGAATCAAAAACAATCTATTTTTATAATAAAATTTGTCATCAACTATATCCCGTGTTGTACCCGGTATCGATGAAACAATGCTTCTTTCTTTTCTGACTATTTTATTTAAAAGCGAAGATTTACCAACATTTGGTTTACCTAAAATTGCAAGTTTAATCTCGGGTTCCATATCGAGAAAATCACTATTGGAGTCTTTATTTATATTCTTAAGTTCACTAACTATACGATCTTTTAAAATCTCTATATTTCTGTTATGCGATGCGGATACGGGTATAGGTTCACCAAGCCCATAATTATAAAACTCATTAATTAAAACATCTTTTTTTACATCATCACTTTTATTCATGACTAGAATAATTTTTTTATTCTGTTTTCTTATTGCAATTATATATTCTTTTTCTATGGGCAACTCCACACCAGCTTCAACAACAAATAAAATCAGATCAGCGTTTTTTTGAGCGTCAAACAGTTTTTTTTGCACATTACTGTTAGTCTCATCCCTGTCATCACAAATACCACCGGAATCGATTATTCTGAATTTCATCCCCATCCACTCAATTTCTCCATAAATCAAATCTCTTGTAACTCCGGGAGTTGAATCTATAATTGCTTTTCTTGTCTTAATTAATCTGTTAAACAAGGAAGATTTGCCTACATTCTGTCTTCCCATTAATAAAACGGATGGAATATAATTCATCGGGAATCCTAATAATTATAATTGAATTTTAAATTTTTCCTCATCCAAGTTTTTACTTTCTTTACAGAATTATCAAAAGTATCCATCTGGAGAAGCTCTATGACAAGATTTTTTGCTTCTGAATATTTTATATTTCGTATAACATTTTTTACATCTGGAATACTTATTGAAGTCATAGATAATTCATCAATGTCAAGTCCAAGTAATGCAGGAATACAATCTATCTCGGTAGCCATCTCACCGCAAAGACTCACTTTTTTACCTTCAATATGTGCATTATCAACAATTATTTTAATCAATCTTAATACCGCAGGATGAAGAGGTTCATATAGATATGCGACCTTTTCATTACCTCTATCACAAGCCAGAGTATACTGGATCAAATCATTGGTACCAATGCTTATAAAATCGGCGAATTTAGCCAAAACATCAGACATCATTACAGCGGCAGGAGTTTCTATCATTATACCGATTGGAACATTATCATTGAATTTTATACCATCTTTTTTTAATTCCTTTTTTACTTCAATAATTATTTTTTTTGCTTTTTCTAACTCCTCCAGACCTGTAATCATAGGGAACATTATTTGCAGATTACCAAAAATACTGGCTCTGTATAACGCCCTGAGCTGAGTTTTAAATATATCAGGCCTTGCCAAGCATAATCTTATAGCCCTCCATCCAAGATAAGGATTTAACTCTTTTTCCATTGAATCCAGTATTTTATCTCCGCCAAGATCAAGTGTGCGTATTGTTACTGGTTTGTCAGGAAAAGCCTCCAATATAAATTTATAAGCATTAAACTGTTGTTCTTCGGAGGGCAATAGTTTATTCTTTTTGGAAAGATACAAAAATTCTGATCTATAAAGTCCGATGCCTTCAGCACCATAAACATTAACAAAATCTATTTCCTGTTCAGGGATTTCCATATTAGCTTTCATTACGATTTTTTTGCCGTCCAGAGTTTCTGCAGGGACATCCTTCAATAAAAGATTCTGATTTTCTTTCTTTTCATATTCTTCTTTAATTTTTTTATATTCATCTAACTTATCTTTAGGAGGATTTACAATAACATGCCCTTTAATGCCGTCAAGTATCAAAAGATCGCCAGAATATACCTTTTGTATGATATTTGGTATTCCTACAACCGAAGGTATCCCTAAAGCTTTAGCAAGAATCGAAACATGAGATGTTCTTCCGCCGTATTCTGTAATAAATCCCATGACATGCTTTTTATTCATGCTGGCTGTATCGCTTACCGATATGTCTGTACTTATTATAATTACATCTTTTTCTAAGGATGAAAGAGAAATATTTTTTTTAGTCATAAGTTTTTGCATGACTTTTCTACCGATATCCAGTAAATCTACGGCTCTGTCTCTAAAATATTCATCATTCATCTTATTAAATTTTTTAACCAGAGAATCAACTACCTGATAAAAGACCCATTCTACATTTTTCTTTTCTTTGTTTAACTTCTCCTCAACTTCTTTGATAATCGATTTATCTTCTATAATCATTATATGCGAGTCAAGGAATTTTCCCTCATCCTCACTCATTTCTTTGATTATCTTATTTTTTAAAACAATAAATTCTTTTTTTGTCTGCTCAAGGGCGTTTCTGAATCTGTCTATTTCAATATTGATCTGAAAATCCGAAATGGTATAATTAGGAATTACAAAATCTTTTGAATAGACAAAAGCCTCACCTATAGCAATACCGGCCGAAACTGGTATACCTTCCATAATATTAAGATTCATTATAATTCCTACTGATTTATCAATTAATAAATTTTAAATAATAAAATTGCTTAACTTATATTTTTAAGTTATAAAACGACATTACTATTAAAATTTATATAAAAATTAATATTATCATTATTTGATACTTAATGCAATAATTTTGTATCCCATTCCATGAATGTTAATTTTTTTTACAATAATTTTTTATTATAAATCATATATTTTTTCTTTACAATTTAATAATATTAAATTAAAATACTTTCACTTTATAATTAAGGTGATAATAGTGGAAAGAGCGAATATAGATTTTGCCAATCTTGATTTTAGATATCACAAGATGGATGCAAATGTAAGATTTTATTTTAAAGATGGTAAGTGGAGCAAGCCTGAAATCACAGATAAAGATACGATTGATATACATATTGCAGCAACATGTCTTCATTATGGTCAAAATTGCTTTGAAGGCTTAAAAGTATTTGAAACAAAAACAGGTAAAATTGCAGCTTTCAGACCAGATGAAAACTGCAAACGTCTTGCAAAATCTGCTAAAAAAATATACATGGAAAGTGTTCCTGAAGATATTTTCTTTGAAGCTTTAAATATTGTGGTTAAATCAAACAAAAGATTTATACCTCCCTATGGCACAAATGCAAGTTTGTATATCAGACCGATTTTATTAGGCATTTCACCTCATATAGGTTTAAAGGCATCAGAAGATTATGTTTTTATGATGATGGCTACACCAGTTGGACCATATTTCAAAGGAGGATTTAAGCCGGTAAAAATGCTCGTAGTTGAAGACCTTGACCGTGCCGCACCTTTTGGACTTGGAGATATCAAAGCTGCTGGTAATTACGCTGCCGGCTTAAGAGGCTATTTTAGAGCTAAAGAAAATGATTTTACCGATGTAATTTATCTAGATGCAGCTAAAAGAAAATATATAGATGAATCTGGACCTGCAAATTTTATTGCTATTCTAAAGGATGGCACTTATGTAACCCCTGATTCCACATCTATACTAAATTCAATAACTAATATGTCCTTAATGACTATAGCAAGAAATGATTTTGGCTGGAAGGTGGAAAAAAGACCATTGGCGATTGATGAAATTGAAAATTTTTCTGAAGCTGGTTGCTGCGGTACGGCTGCAGTTATTACTCCAGTAGGTACTATCAGATACAGAAACAAAGATTATAAATTCTATGATAATGGCAACTCAGCGGGACCTAA
This sequence comes from uncultured Spirochaetales bacterium, assembly GCA_964531405.1. Classification (GTDB taxonomy): domain Bacteria; phylum Spirochaetota; class GWE2-31-10; order GWE2-31-10; family JAFGQB01; genus CAZHHK01. The sequence goes on from CAZHHK010000072.1 coordinate 14,315, forward strand.
AATAACTCAACTATACAATCATCTTAAAGGCATTCAATTGGGTGAGATTGAAGACAAATATAAATGGTTGTATGAAATTGACATAAATAAACAATAATTATTTTTTATTATAATAAAACGATATCTCAAGATTTGATCTGGTATTTAACAGGTCATAAATCGATGTTTCAAAACTTAATGTTTTGCGATTATTTTCCAATTTGCCGAGATTAGTTGAATTGATTTGATTCTCGGTTTTAAAAATAAATTTCAATTTCATCATCAGTAAATATTTATCGATATTTCTCTTTTCATCGGCATTGAGCTTTTCATAAATTTCCCTGATATCTACATTTTTATTAATATTCTTTAAATTCAAAATCATACTGCAATAAACAACGCCATTGGTCTCATATAATTTTATTGGGAAAAAATATGAAGGAAGAAATTCCGGCATTTTTGATATTTCATTAAAACTGATCCCAGCTGTAATCGATTTATAATCATCATAAACAGAGGCATCATAATTATTTATTTTAATTCCTTGAATATTGTTTATATAGCTATATAATTTATTTTTATCAAATAATAACTGCGTGTTTAGATCAATATTTTTTTTATCTTCCAGATATCCAATGAATTTATCGAATTCATTATAATACGTAACTCTGTATATAATCTGTCCACTTAAATTATTATTAATAATTATTTCCTGTTCAAAACAACCTGACAGAAAAATAATCGTAATAAAACTTATAACTAACTTTAATTTCTCAATCATTTATTTTCTTTGTATCTAATAATTTGATTAAATATTATCACATATATATACTTTTTTCAAATAAAGTATAAAAACTAGCTTGTATTTAAATTTGAGTGCTCGTAAAAAAGGATAAAAACACAAAAAAACTGTATATTTTTACTGAATTTAATAACGAAGATTAAGGTTATAAAGGGAAAATAATTTCATTATAAGCAGAAATATCCAAAAAAAATCATTTCTAAACATATTCATTTTACTAATTGACAAATTTAAAAAAAAATCGTTATTTATACTTAAAAGTATTCTATTTGTCAGCTAAAGCACTCAATCAAGAGTATATTTGCAATGGTATAATTTTATTTTTGATTGAGTGCTTTAGCTGAAAGGGATAATTATAAATCATTAATTTTTGATTAAAATTATAAATACAATAATAAATAAAATTAAAATTTGTCCTTATCATAATATATAGGGTTTTAAATGGAAAAACAAGAAATACTTAAATTAATTAGCGAAGAAGGGAAAGAAATAACCATAAGAACATTCTTTGTCACAATCTTCACATGGATGCTTGTCGCCATATTAATATTTATACAATATGTTATATTTATTCCTCCTGCTTTAATATTAACATTGTTATTTGACAGGAAAAATAAAAAATTAATGAATCTTATTACCAAATTATTTATAAAGCTATTTTTTATTCTTTATATAACTTCGGATTTTACAATTGATTTAGGCGGAATTAAGAAGCCCGAAAAGCCAAGAATTTATATTATGAATCATGCATCTCAATTTGATACTTTTTTAATTTATATTCTTCCAGGATTTACAAAAGTATTCGTAAAAGAAAATTATTTAAAACTCCCATTTATCGGCTGGACCATTGGTTTAATGGGAAACATATATGTAAAAAAAATGAAAAATATAAATGATATTGAAGAAAATCTTATTGAAGCAGGTAAGAACGAATTGCAAAAAGGTTTTACATTGTTAATTTTTCCTGAAGGTACAAAAAGTAAAACAGGCAATATAGGACGATTTAAAACAGGAGGATTTAAAATAGCTTATGAATCAAAAGCTGAAATTGTCCCTGTAGTGCTTGATACATGGAATTCTATAAGACCAGGTGGCGGCGGCTGGATAAGGGATGATAAAATCTGGCTTAAAGTATTAAAACCCTATCAATATGAAGATTACATGAAATATGAGATTAAAGATTTTATCAAAATAGTGCGGGAACAAATGACTGAAGAACTTTTAAATATACGTGACCAGAGAAGACTAAAAGAAAAAAATTATTACAGAAAAAAACAGATTTATGTTGATCTGGATAATGAAGAAAAATTAAAACTTATGTCTAACAAACAAAAAAGCTGATCTATAAAAGATCAGCTATAAAATCAATTTAAAATAAAATATAAAAATTATTTATTCACCAATTCATCAATAGCATTGTAAATGTCTCCAACTGTTTGGAGTTTTTTAGCTCTTTCTTCATCAATTTTAATATCTTTTCCCAATTTAGTTTTTAATGCTTTTTCTAATGCTACTACAAGATCAATACCATCCAAAGAATCAAGATCCAAATCATTAAATAAATGAGATTCTTCTTTTAAATCTTCAGCTTCCTTTTCAAATTCATCAACTAGAATATTGTTAACCATTACTTTGATTTCATCTAAATTCATATATCCTCCGAAATTTTAAACATCAAATTTTAAAGCATTATAATATAAAAATATAAACAAAAAATCAAGACTAATTTATATGTTTGTCATTTAAAATTGAAAACCGGAATAAATTTTAAGGTTTTAAAGTTGAAAACC